>JBBKXP010000481.1:0-7401 GCA_037969545.1 Paracoccaceae bacterium
CGAACCACCCGGCAATCCCGGTGGCGCTGCTTGAGCGAGCGGAGCGAGTTGCGAACCTTCATGGTCGTTTCCTCTTGTCGTCGCGGCGCGCAGATTGCGCCTTGGGTTACAGGGCGGGCCCTCAGGCCCGGTCGAATTCATGGTGGACGATACTGGGATCGAACCAGTGACCCCTTCGATGTCAACGAAGTGCTCTACCGCTGAGCTAATCATCCTTGCCCGTTACGCCACACCTTGCGTCCCATAATAAATAGGACGCGGGGTGAACCGCGTCGGTCAGGCGGTCTATAAAAGGAGTCGCCGGGGTGATCAAGGACTATTGGCGGGACGCGTTTTCGGGCTATCGTGACCCAATCGGGGAGGATTGATGACTTTGCTGCCCTACCATCTGACAACGCCCGTCGTGCGCACGACGTCGGTGATTTTTGCCTCGCCGCACAGTGGCCGCGATTATCCGGCTGCGTTTCTGCGCCGGATCGCGTTGGATGCCCATGCCGTGCGGTCGTCGGAAGATGCCTATGTCGACGATCTGTTCGCCTGCGCACCGGGGTATGGTGCGCCGCTGCTTGCGGCGTCGGCGCCGCGCGCCTTTGTCGATCTGAACCGGGCCCCCGAAGAGCTTGACCCGGCGCTAATCGACGGAATCCGGCGACCCAATCACAACCCCCGGGTTGCCAGCGGACTGGGAGTCATCCCCCGGGTCGTGGCAAACGGCCGGGCGATCTATGCAGGCAAGCTGCCGCTGGTCGAGGCACAGGCGCGTTTGAACGACCATTGGCGGCCTTATCATGATGCCTTGCAGGCGCTGGTCGACCAGAACCTGACCCAATTCAACGAGGCGATCCTGATCGATTGCCATTCGATGCCGCACGAGGCGCTGGAAAGCGTCGGCCCGGTCGGCGCCTCGCGCCCCGATGTGGTGCTGGGCGATCGGTTCGGGGCTGCCGCTGCCGGATCGGTGGTCGAACAGGTCGAAGCGGCATTTGCCAGCGCCGGTCTGCGGGTCGCCCGCAACATGCCCTTTGCCGGAGCCTACATCACGCAAGCCTATGGTCGCCCGTCGCGTCGCCAGCATGCGGTGCAGGTCGAAATTGACCGGGCCCTGTATATGGACGAGCGGACAGTGCAGCCGCGCGCCGATTTTGCCGACTTCCAGCGGCTGCTGGCGGGTGTGGTCGCCGAACTGGCGGATATCGGGCGCGGCGAATTGCGGGTTGCCGCCGAGTAGGTCAAGACCCGTCCAGTCCGGCCATCACCGCCTGAAAGAATCCTTCCGGACTGTCGACTTCGATCAGTTTTTGCCGGTCAATCAGCCAGAATCGGTTGGCGATGTTGCGCACGAAACTGCGGTCGTGGCTGACCAGCAGGCAGGCGGCCTGGTTCATTTCCAGTTCCGCCTCGAGGGCTTCCTGACCTTCGATGTCCAGATGGTTGGTCGGTTCGTCCAGCAGATAGAAGTTGGGTTGTTCCAGCCGCATGACCAGCATTGCCAGACGGGCCTTTTGGCCACCGGACAGGGCGGCCAGCGGTCTGTTCTGCAGGTCGATGTTCATGCCCGCGCCAGCCAGCAATCCCCGCGCCCGCTGATCGCCGATGTCAAAACGGTGGATGATGGCGTCAAGCGGCGTGGCGTCGGCGGCCAGTTGGGTCAAGTCCTGATCGGAATAGCCAAGGCGCAGGGTCGGCGCGACCCGGATGGCGCCTGTCGTGCCACCGATTGCGGCTTGGATCATCCGCACCAATTGTGATTTGCCGATGCCGTTCCTGCCCAGAACCACGATCCGGTCGCCCGGCGAAATCCACAGCTTGCCGGTCTGGAACAGCCGCCGCCCGTCGGGGGTCGTGACCGACACGTCGTCGAGGCCGATCAGGGCCTTGGCATGGGTGCCGGAGTTGCCCAGCCGGATCGCCCCGGCGGATTTTTCGGTATGGCCGGGCCGGGCGGCTGCCTCGAGTTTTTCGGCGCGTTCCTGCAGTTGCTTGGTCTTGATGACCAGCAGATCGCTGCCCGAATTTATCCCGATGTTCTTGAGCTTGGCGGCCTGTTTTCTTAACTGCTGGGCCTGCTTCATGTCGTAGTGGAAACGCCGCGCGTCAGCCTCGTCGGCCTCGGCCAAGGCAAGGCGGGCGCGGGTGAAGGGGAGCGGAAAATCACGCGTGTTTTCGGCCCGCAGGAACAGCGTGCGATTGGTCACGGCGTCCAGAAAGGCGCGGTCGTGGCTGGCGATCATCACGGGCATGTCGCGGGGCAGGGTCGCAAGAAAGTTCTCGAGGATGCCGATCCGGTGCAGGTCCAGATGGTTGGTCGGTTCGTCCATCAACAGGGCATCGGGTTCGCTGACCCAGGTCCGGGCCAGCAGGACGGTGCGCTGCCAGCCACCGCTGAGGGCCGCCAGCGGAACCTGCCACAGGTCTTGCGGCACCGCGAGGTCGATCAGAGTGATGTCGACCCGCCAGCTTTCGCTGTCCTGCTGGTCGGGCGGCAGGGCGGAAAGCACAGCATTGTAAAACGTCAGGGGTTTCAGGGTGTCCGGGACATTCTGGCTGACCAGCCCGATCCGCAGGCCGCGCCCGGTGGTGATGTCGCCGCCGGTCGGGTCGCGTTCGCCGGCGATAACCCGCAACAAGGTCGATTTGCCGCGCCCGTTGGCCGCGACAAGGCCGATGCGGTCGCCATTGGCGATACCGAGCGACAGGCCCGCGAACAGTGGCGCGCCAAGGGTCACGGCGAGGTCTTTCAGGGCAATCAGCGTCATTGTATTTGCTTGAGCCGCTGCCGCCGAGAAGGCAAGACAGATGTTGACACCACGTCAGCGCAGGGCCCGGCCCTTGAGGATCGCGTCCTTGCCGAATTTGGCGCGAATCTGGTCGGTGGCCCGTTCGGCCTTGACTCGCTTGCCCGCATCGGGGTCAAGAAGATCGCCTTCGCGGTCGGCGGCAAAAGCACTGCCGATTTCGCTGATCCCGACGCCCAGCAGGCGGAACGGCCCCTGATCGGCGACCTGATCGAACAGGCTGCGGGCCGTGCGATAGATGGTGTCGCAGGTTTGCGTCGGATGCTGCAGTGACTGGCGTTTACTGATCAGGGAAAAGTTGGCGCGTTTCAGTTTCAGGGTCACGACCCGCCCCGCCTTGTCGCGCGCCTTGGCACGTCCGCTCACCTGTTCGGCCAGCCGCCAGATATGCCCGTCGAGGATGTCGGGGTCGCTGGTATCGGAAAAGAAGGTGGTTTCGTTGGTCAGGCTTTTGACCGGCGCGTGGGCTGAAACCCGCCGCGCGTCCTGGCCGCGTGCGAGGTGCCAGAGCCGGTCACCCATGCTGCCGAACCGGTCGGTCAGATCGCGCCTTTCCCAACGCAGCAAGTCGGTGAAGGTGCGGATCCCGGCGGCCTCGAGGCTGGTCTGCGCGGCAGGGCCGATACCCCAGATCAGCCGCACCGGTTTCGGACGCAGGAATGCCATCGTTTCGGCGCGCCCGATCACCGAAAATCCGCGTGGCTTGTCGAGGTCCGATGCGACCTTGGCCAGGAATTTATTGTGCGACAGACCGATCGACCCGGTCAGCCCCAAATCGTCCTGCATCCGTTTGGTCAACCGCGCCAGCATCACCGCCGGCGGTGCGCCGTGCAGCCGGGCGGTGCCGGTGAGGTCAAGAAATGCCTCATCCAGCGACAGCGGTTCGACCACCGGCGTCAGGGCATCCATCAAGGCGCGTATCGCCCTTGAGGCTTCGACATAGGCCGCCATGCGGGGCTTGACGACCACCGCGTCAGGGCAAAGTCTCAGCGCCTGGAACATCGGCATCGCCGATCTGACCCCCTTGATCCGGGCGACGTAACAGGCCGTTGACACCACCCCGCGATGACCGCCGCCGATGATCACCGGCTTGCCGGCAAGGTCAGGGTTGTCGCGTTTTTCAACCGAAGCATAGAAGGCATCGCAATCCATGTGGGCGATGGACAGGGTCAACAGTTCGGGGTGCGCCGTGATCCGCGGCGAACGGCAGTCGGGGCAGCGCGCCCCGGTATCGAATGTGATCAGGCAGGCGCGGCAAAGTGCGGGCATGGCGGGAGTATAGCGCGCGCCGGTGCCGGGCGGGAGGGGGTGCGTCAGGCCCGCTCGACAGCCCAGTCGGCCATGGTTGGCAGAACCGAGTCGAGGACACGCTGAAATGCCGCGACGATGGCAACGGGGCCGACATCGACGGCGCGGGCAGACTGCGCAAAACTGCGCGTCGCAACCACCTGCTGGTCGCGGTCGTTCAGGATGGTCAGTGCCAAATCGACCGCCACCTCGAACCCGCCGTCAACCAGAATACGGACCTGAAACGCATCCATGCGCACCAGCAAGGCGCTGTCGGGCACCGGGCCGCCCTCGCTGCTGCCGACGTAGCCGATACGCCCGGTTCCGGCGATGCTGCGGATGATCAGCGACTGCACGACAAGGGGCAGGTCGTCGGTCCAACGGGCATCGGGAAGATAGGTGATCGAGAACGCGTCGGGCTTGACCATGATCCGGTCGGTGGCGATTGCCGCCGATGCTTCGGGGCGGGCGACCAGCAGCGTGCGCGATGTGCGCCGGCCGCCTTGCGATCCTGCGGCGGGGGCAAGGTCATAGGTGTCCAGAGTTTGCGCTGCCGCGTTCAGCGACGACAGGGCGCTGCAACCGCCCAGGGCAGACATCGCACCCAAAAGGGCGAACCTACGGGTCAGGGTTCTGGCTGGCATGGTGTCATCTCCGATATTCGGGAACGCGATCGTCAAGCAGGAAACGCGCCGGGTCACGCCCGATCCGGCGCACGAGGCTGTCGAGCGCGCTGACAAGACCGCGTGCTTCGGTGCCAAGCCGGTTCAGTTCGGGCAATCCCGTGCTGGCAAATTCACTGATCCCCGGCGAGGTTGCGGCGACCGCACCTTGCACGTCGGCGACGACGGCATCGGCACGGGAAATCAGCGCACGCAGTTCGGCGGCAATGGCCGGAACATCGGCCGTGACATCTTCGACCGCGACGCTGATCCTGTTTGACGCGGTGCGAATATCGTCCAGCACCGGGCCGAGGTCGGTATCCATCACGCCCGTCGCGGCATCGAACGCCATTTCGGCCGACACCAGGGCACCTTCAGCCCCAACCAGCGTGGTATCAAGCGTATCAAGGCTGGTCCTTGCCCGCGCGAACAGGGCGTTGGCAGAGGCCAGCGCCTGTTCAGCGTTGTCTGCCAGCGGGTCGATCCTGCCCGAAAGGCCCGTCAGATCGGCCGCAATCTGGTCCACGGTGTCTGACGCCACGGCGACGGCCTCGCGGATATCCACGACCACGGCGGGCACGTCGACCAGCATCACGGTTTCAATCGTGGCGATTGCCGACTTGGCATCGGCGAGAACGCTGCGGGCCTCGGCGACCAGCAACGTCCCATCGCCGTCGACCAGTGAGGTGAAACTTGTCGAGGCATCGGTCACTGCCGTGAACGCAACCTTGGCATCTTTCAGGGTCTCTTCAAGTTCAGCCAGTCTTGTGTTCAGCAGATCGGCGGTTTCGCCAAATCCGTCGATCGTTTCGCCCGAACGGGTCTGGAGGTCGGAGATTGCCGTGTCGGTATTCGTCACGGCCTGCGACACCTGCGCCAGAATCTCTGGTATCTGCTCGCTCATGATCACTTCGGCCTGGGCAAATGCGACCTGCGCACTTTCGATCGCTGCTGACGACGACCCCAGCGCGACATCGGCGGTTTCAAACGCTTTTTGCGCTGCCGCCAGTGTTGCGTCGGCTTGTTCAAGCGTCGTGGCGACCACGGCGCCGATGGTATCCAGCCGGTTGGTGAACTGCGTAATCTGGGTCGTCGCGTCACGCACGGTGCCGGTGATTTCGGAGAAATCGCTCAGCGCCTGATCCAGGCGACCGGAGGTTGCATCCAGATTGCGCAGGATGTTGGCCACGTAGGTCTGATTGTCGGCACCGGTCAGCGACTGGAATTGCTGCAGCAGAAGCGTCGCCTCGGCCAGCAGATTGGGCGCGTCTTCGACCAGGGTTTGCACCGTCGAACGCTCGGATTTGATGATCGGCAGGCTGTCATTGGCTGTCTTGAGGGGCTCTGCCCCCGGCGTGCCCCCGGAAAGCGAGATATAGGCGACACCTGTCACCCCCTGGGACTGTAGCTGCGCAACCGTGTTCGTCCGTATCGGTGTCGCAGAGTCGACCTGGATCGTTGTGAACACTTTCGATGGGTCGCGGTCGTAAATCTTGAGATCGATGACATTTCCGACCGAAATTCCGTTGAACAGCACCTCGCCCGAGGCATCGAGCCCGGACACATCATCGAACAGGATGCCGTAGGTCGCGTATTTGCGATCAATCTGGACGCTTGCCAGCCAGATGAAAAACCCCAATGTGCCGACAATCGCCAGCAGCGTGAATACCCCGATCAAAATGTAGTTCGCGCGGGTTTCCATCACGTCACCTTAGCTGGCCCGGCCGACGCTGTCGCCGCCCGGGCACGTGGACCGTGAAAGTATTCGCGCACCCAGGGATGATCGATTTCAAGCATCTCCTGCATTGTTCCAACCGCCAGAACCTTTTTGTCCGCCAGCACCGCCACTCGGTCGCAGATTGCGTGCAGACTGTCCAGATCGTGGGTGACCAGAAAGACCGTCAACCCCAGCGCCGCCTGCAGCTGTTTGATCAGTTGATCAAACTCTGCCGCGCCGATCGGGTCGAGGCCGGCGGTGGGTTCGTCAAGAAAGACGATTTCGGGGTCAAGGGCGATTGCGCGGGCGAAACCGGCGCGTTTGCGCATGCCGCCGGATAGTTCCGAGGGATATTTGGTCAGGGCGACCCCAGGCAGTCCGACCATCCGCACCTTGATCCCGGCCAAGGTTTCGCGCAGGTTTTCATCGAGATGCAAAAGCTCGCGCATCGGCGCCTCGACGTTCTGGCGCACGGTGAGCGACGAGAACAGTGCGCCGTCCTGAAACATGACGCCCCAACGGCGGCGCAGGTTGCGATACTGTTCGCCGGGGGTATTGCGCACGCTTTGGCCAAGCACCTCGATCTCGCCCGCGTCGGGTTTCAACAGGCCGACAATGGCGCGCAACAGAACCGACTTGCCGGTTCCAGATCCGCCGACCACGCCAATGACTTCGCCGCGCCGCACATCAAGATCAAGACCGTCGTGCACCGTATGGGTGCCAAACCGGGTTACAAGCCCGCTGACCCGGATGATATGATCGTCGCGGTCGTCCGGCATCAAACGCCCACCACCGCAAAGAAGATTGAAAACAACGCGTCCATGACGATCACCATGAAGATCGACAAGACGACCGAAGTCGAAGTCAGTCGACCCAGGGATTCGGCGTTGCCGCCGACCCTCATTCCTTCGGAACAGCCGATGATGCCGATGATCAGGGC
>JBBKXP010000482.1:0-18193 GCA_037969545.1 Paracoccaceae bacterium
GTGCACAACGGGACCATCAGTCGACCCCGTTGGGCAAGATGTGTCAGGGTCGGTCGGGTTCGGAATGCCCCCGACAAGAAAATTCGCCGAATGAGAAGATATCAGGAGCGCCGCACTGATTTGCGCGCTGGTGATCGGCGTTGCCGTGGCGTTGGTCAATTCGATCACTTCGGTGCCAAAGACAATTCTGGCCCCGGTACTGGTCTGGGTGATCGCAAGCTGTGCGGCGGAATAGATTGTGCCCAGTTGCGACAGGTCCAGCCGGTCAACGCCGACTTCGAAATCAATCACCCGGTCTGGCATCCCGTCAGCGACAAAGACAAATGTATCGGCCCCCGCGCCGCCAATCAGATCGTCAACGCCGTACCCGTCGATCAGGATATCGTCGCCGCCCAAACCCATGATCGTGTCGTTGCCGCGACCACCCGTCAAGACGTCGTCGCCCGCCCCGCCGTTGAACATGCCACCGTTGTCGGCAGCCAGGCGGGTGAGGCCTTGGGTGGCCAGCGACACACCAAGCCGGGTGATCCCCGATATACCTTCGGCCCCGGCATAAATCTCCAACCGGGCGGTTTCGCCGGCACCACTTATTGCCAAAGCAAGGGCGCGGACATTCGTCAGTCCGGTAGTCAGCGTATCGGCGAACGTGTCCAGAACCCTGAGCCGACCACCCGCCTCAAGCTGCAAAAGGGTGATGCCGTCATCACCCCCGCCGGCCACGACGTAGGTTCGCCCGGCATGGTTGATCGTTTCGACCGCCATGACACCGCCAAAACGGGTGTCCAGAGTATCCAGCAGGTGATCGGTCGGGACCAAGCGCCCCCCGGCGGTGATTTCCAGAACACTCAACGATCCAGTCTGCGCCGCACCGACAATGACGTAGTTCAGGCCGTTCACCTGGGCAAAGGCAGCGGCAGTCGGACGATTGATCGGGATTCCGTCCGATCTGCCTTGTGCCAAAGCCCCGATGCTGTCGGCAAAGACCGGCAAGCCGTCGGTCCCGATGCGCCAAAGTGAAACGCTGTTGCCCAGCGCGGACAGGCTGACAATCCCCGGACTGCCATTCACCGCCACTTCGATCATCGCAGTGAACGCGCCGGTCATCATTGCACTTCCGGTCACCGTCGCCAGCTTTTCGGTCCCGCCGCCAATTTGGCGCAACACGGTAAGGGCACCCCGATCCGTGGCTGCGGCAAAGATGTAGGCGTTGCCGGCCGTCACAACCTGCAAGATGACATCACTCTGAACACCGGCCAACGACAGTTGCGACGTTCCGACCAGCCTCCCGTCGCTTGCAACCGCATGGGTCGACAGGACATCCCGCGGTCCTGCCATCGTCACCGCACGGCTTTCAGTACCGACGCCGATCCATTCGATCTGTCCGTGCGCGCCGGCAAGCAAACCGTTGGGATGGCTCAATGTCGACAAAAGTCTGAGGCTTGCCCCGGTTTCGATGGCGTAGCTGGCGATCCCGCCAGTTTGCCCCGAGGCGGCATAAAGCACGGCCCGACCGCCGACATTAACGATATCGATGTCAGAAATTGCTGTTTGAAACGTAACCGGCCCCGCCAGAATCGTTTCGATATGCGCGATACGCAACATCCCCGTCCTACCACCACTAATCCCGAACTCACCGGGACCGAGGCTAGGCAATATCCCTTAACCAAAGCTTGGAATATTATGGCGCTGTTGGGTCTTTTGCCGAGGCTTTATCATTAACAGACTGACCGACTGCAATTTTCACTTTGGACAAGCACCGGCAGATGCGTCGGGTCAGGATGCCGTATCCACCAACGCGGGCATGGGTTCATAGCCGCCGACCCATCGCGCGATCGTTTGGCGCGCAGCCCCGACATCCGCGTTTGCAATGGCGCGTGTGATGGCTTGCAACGCGTTCGCCATCTCGATCTCCGACAGACAGGCCTCGCGGGCCTGCAAAATCTTGGGATGCGGGGTCGGCAGCATGTCCGATCCGATAAGGAGCTCTTCATGCAACTTCTCACCGGGCCGAAGGCCGGTGACCGCGATCTCGATATCGCCATTCGGTTGGTCGGCATCGCGTACAGAATAGCCCGCATTTTCAATCAGCTGCCGGGCAAGACGGGCAATGCGGACCGGCTGCCCCATGTCCAGCACAAAGACATCGCCGCCGCGGCTGAAGGTTCCCGCCAGCAGGACGAGACAAGCGGCCTCGCCCACGGTCATGAAATAGCGACTGACGTCAGGGTCGGTCAAAGTCACCGGACCTCCGCGCCGGATCTGTTCCTGAAACAATGGCAGCACCGATCCCGACGATCCCAGCACATTGCCAAACCTTACCATCGAAAAAGTCGTAGCCTGCGATCGCGTTGCGAGGTCCTGCACAACCAACTCCGCCAAACGCTTTGACGCACCCATGACGTTGGTTGGTCGCACTGCCTTGTCGGTCGAAACCAGAACAAAACGTGGCACCCCCGCAGACCGCACGGCATCCGCAAGAACCTTGGTCCCGACGACGTTGTTTTGCAGCCCGGCAAGTTCGTTGGTTTCAACGATCGGCACGTGTTTGTAAGCAGCGGCATGCAAGACAACCTGCACCCGGTTTTCGACAAGCGCATGACGCACAACCGAGGCATCGGCCACGGATCCCAAAACCGCGACCAGCGTGACACTTGTCTCACTGACCAAGTCTGCCAACTCGCGGTGTATCTGGTACAGCGCGAGTTCGTTCAGCTCGAACAAGACCAGCCGGGCCGGGGCGCATTTGATGATCTGGCGGCAAAGCTCTGACCCGATCGATCCGCCGGCGCCGGTAATCATGACCGACTGACCGCAATAGCTGTCGCAAAGTCCGGCCAAGTCGCTGTCCAGATTGTCGCGGCCCAGATAGTCGATCGGACTGACCGGTTGAATCCGTCGAACGATGTCATGATCGTCCAGCAGCATGGCAAATGATGGCAGGGTCCGAACATCGCAGTTCAGGTTTTCCAGACGCCGGACCATTTGCACCTGCTTTGACCTGCTGAGGGAAGGCATGGTCAAGACAACCCGGTCGATCGCCAACCGCCTGACCAGATCGTCGATACGGATGGATGAATACACCGGCAAGCCGCTGACCATGAGGCTTTGCAGCGTCCGATTGTCGTCGACAAATGCCACAGCATGAATCCGGGGATCGGTCTTGAGCGCGGTGGCAAGCTGAACCCCCGTCTGCCCGGCACCGTAGATCAGCACCCGAAGGCGGACTTTGCCACGCTGGTGGACCCGGATCAGGATGTGTCGAAGGGCCAGTCTGGTTGCAACCGACATCACCAGCAAGGTCACCGTAAAGATAATCAGCGCCGAAACACTCATCCGACCCTCGATGTCCCACAGGGTCAGCCACAGCGCGACGGTCCCGCAGAATCCGGCAAAGCCTGCCGTGTGAAGGATCGCCCGGGACTCGTAAGCGTTCAACTTGACCTTGGGCAGCCCCATGGCCCAGGAATAGAGCCCGCCAAGCACCGCAACCGTGATCAACAGCGGCAGACTCTCCGCGAGCCGATCCGAACCCGGCAGGGTTTCGAACATCAGCGCGATGGCAATCCACAGCGACACAGGAACCAGCCCGATATCAACCAGCAGCAGGATCAGCTTCTTTTGGTTGCGGGTCAGGCCGGTCACGAGTTCATACATTTTCAAACTTTTCCCGACAATTTCCCGGTGCGACCGCTGCGCCCTAGCAAGTCTTCCAGCCATTCAGGTGAACCAACATGCCCCACAAATCTAAGTGCCGAATCTGGATTTGGGGTTAATGAGGATGGCAGCCTTGAGTTGGGCCGGCACGCTGTGGCATCAGAAATGGCGCGGCCTTCCGCAATGTGATCGCGCGATCGGCCGTGCATGGATTCGCATCACGCACATGACCTTGTGCCGGTTTTCGGATGGCAGGCGATAATATGCGTTGCGCGCCAATCAGCCCGGCCAAGCGATTGTTCGATGTGCTGATGGCATTGCTGTTGGGATTGCTACTGGCACCACTGATGTTGGTGCTGGCGTGGCAAATCCGTTTGCAGGGCGACGGTCAAGTGTTTTTTCGCGCCGAAAGAATGGCGGGGCCGAACCTTGCATTCGACTTGTGGAAATTTCGTTCGATGCGACCCCCTGGCATCAATGACGGGCCCGATAGCGGCGCAACCGGCGCCCAGAAAGAGTCGCGGATCACACCGCTTGGCGCGTTCATGCGGGCGCGCCGACTGGATGAATTGCCACAGCTTTGGAACATCCTTCGTGGTGACATCATTTTTGTCGGACCGCGCCCGCCGCTGCGCGAATACGTCGAACGTTTCCCCGAACTTTATTCGGATGTGCTTCAATGCCGTCCCGGCGTCACCGGGCTGGCCACGCTTGTCTATCACCGGCACGAGGAACGGCTGCTGCACGAATGCACAGATGCGATGACAACCGACTCAACCTACGCACGCCGCTGCATCCCCGCCAAGGCCCGCATCGACCTGATATATGGCCGCCACGCCAGCATGCTTTTCGATCTCTGGATCATCTGGCAGACGCTGCTCCGCGTTTACGGGCGCAGACCTGCAAGGGCAGCAATCGTCAGCACCGCGCAAGATTGCAAATAGCGCCTCGATCTCGATGGGGTTGTAGATCCTCCCGCCAGCCCGATTTAATTCCGAATCGCCCCAAAATGCTGCCAACCCCGTCACCGATCTGCACAGAATCGGCAAAGGCCGACGTGCTCATAGCACGAATGGCGTTCAAATTCGCCACGCGGACCGCTAACGAAGGCAACGTCGGCCGCCGACCTGATGAGTCGCTAGGCGGATAAGCGCCTATTCCGTACAGCCATAAATGACCAACAGTTCCGGCCCATTGGCGATTCTGCGGGGGCGCATCGCCGCATTTTTCGCCCTCCCCATAAGTCAAGTGCCGTCATTGTGCAGAATCGGCGGACTTTCCGCACAGGAATCGGGCAATCCCGCCGATTGACCCAAAAAAAACGCAACCTTTGCTTGTATTGGATTCTCAAGAAAGTATGAGTCGAAACTTATGAAAATCCTAAGTTTCGCCACAATGCGTACAGTTATCGGTCACTTTGTTGCCATTTTTATGTGATTTGGCGGTGTACTGTGGCTAGTCCTGAGGGGGATAACAGAATGAGGTTGCTTAATATTTCGCGTGCATCTGAAGGTAACGCCGTCGTTTTCGGACTGGGACCATCGGTACCGTCCGACCAGTTGTATTCACATTACCTTAAGCGTGTGTTCGATTTTACGTTTGCTTTGATCCTCGCCGTCCCGATCAGTCTCGTTGTCGCGATTTTGGCGATCATGCTGCGACTGCAAACCAGCCAACCCTTCTTTGGTCATATTCGGATCGGTGCGAACGGCAAACCTTTCGTCTGCTGGAAATTGCGCACGATGGACATTGCCGCCAAGGAAAAGCTGGCGGCGTACCTGCAGGCAAATCCGCAGGCCGCCCTCGAGTGGGAGCGCGACCACAAGCTCGAGAATGACCCACGGGTCACCCGGCTCGGTTGGTTTCTGCGCAAAACCAGCTTGGATGAACTGCCGCAGATCTGGAATGTCCTGCGCGGCGACATGAGCTTGGTCGGACCACGTCCGATCGTGCGTTCGGAACTGGGCCGTTATGGACGCAGTGGAAAACACTATCTGAATGGCCGACCCGGCGTCACCGGCCTGTGGCAGACATCGGGCCGCAACACCATCAGCTACCATGAACGGGTGGCGCTGGACGTGGCCTACCGGAATTCGACCACTTTCTTCGGCGATTTGCGGATCCTGATCAGTACGATCAACGCCGTCATCAAAGGTTCGGGCTGCTAACGGCTGCCGGGATGACTATTTGGCCGGGCACCGTGAAATTATCCTTTGGGTGCCCGGCCAACATGCTGTCGGCCAACGGTCGGCAGGCCGCACGATGGTCAGGTGGCAACCATGACTTTGGTGGTGTATTCATATCCTGATCCCGTTTTCGCAATGGCTGTTCTTGCGCGTAACTTGAGGACGAATGACGGTGGCGCAAAGACTTCCATTTGCAGAACGGAACCTGCGGCGCTTGCGCGTCTATTCCGGGCGAAGCCGCGCCTCTCTGCCCGGTATGGCCCCGCGCAACAACTGCCTTTTCATGCATATGCCGAAGTGCGGCGGCACATCCGTGGCCGAGGCGATGTATGCGACAATCCCGATTGGCAACGGTCTGAGTGTGATCGACGCCGTATCGACCCGCCGTGCCGCCGCGATGCTGGCCTTTGGCAAGGACGACCCGATCCTGTGCCACGAAGACATGCCCGACGGTCAACGCACATTTGATCTTCGAGAAGCGATGATGTTGCAGCAAATGGCATGGGGCAGCCGTCTGATCCACGGGCACGTTCTGTACTCCGAACAGGCCGAGACACACTTTGGCAACCAATATCACTACGTCACCCTGTTGCGGGATCCGGTCGAACGGATGATTTCAAACTACCGCATGGCACGCATACCCCTCGGCCTGCCATCCGACATCGACGAGTATCTGGAAACAGCCGTGGCGCACAGCCACGCGCAGGTCTACCTGCGCTATCTGGGCGGCCGGACCGTGGTTGCCCCTGCCGATGTTTCGGCAACGCTGGAACTGGCACACGAACGCCTTGCCCGTTTTGCCGTCGTCGGGTTTCTCGACGATCTGCCGGATTTCCAAAGACGTTATCGCGCCAACTTTGGGGTTGCCCTGCGCATCAATGCCTACAACCGGGCCCAGGGATCGGCGCTGGCGATCACGCCAGCCCAGACCGACAGGATTGCCACGCTTTGTGCACCCGATATTGCCATCTACAACCGGGCCCGCGAAGTTGCCGCGAAGGTCGGCACATGACGATCGTCAGACCCCGTGCGCAAAGCGTCTGGCGTCTGGCCGTCGGGCCAGGCCTGATGGTTCTGGCGCGGCTCGTCGGCGCGCTTGCAGCCCTGCTGATGACGATGCAACTGACCCGAACGATGGGGGCCGCAGGCACTGGGCAGGTGTCGGTTGCGGTGTCGCTGGCGATGGTTCTGGCGCTGGCCTGCACCCTGAACATCGAGTCGGGCGCCGTGCGGTTCATGGTTCAGGACATCGCCGCCGGCCGGTTCGCGCAGGCGGCCGGCTACATCCGGTTCAGCCGACGTTTCATCCTGATAAGCAGCTGCATTGTCACGGTCCTGGCAGCACTATGGCTCTGGGGCACCGACCGACCGCTGCTTTCGCCTATGGGGCTTGCCGTTGTTGCGGCACCATTTCTCGCATGGATGCGCCTGGGCGCCGGCATAGCGCTGGGATTCTCGCGCGCGGTCCAATCCGTGTTGCCGCGCACGCTGTTCCGGCCGCTGTTCGCCATGTTGGGAGTCACCGCCGTCATTCTGATCTGGGGTACAATCACCCCGATGGTTGCGACAGGTGTCTTTGTCGCCAGTTGCCTTGTCGCCGTTCTGATCCAGATTTGGCTGCTGCGCGCCGATACCATCGAACTTGAGGGCCAACTGGGCACCGAAGCCTCCGACAGTACGGCTTGGCGCGACTGGGTCAAGATTGGCCTGACCCTCGGTCTGAACGTCCTGTTCATCGAATATGCGATCTATGTCACCGTGCTGTCCGCCGCCCCGGTGTTGACGAACGTCGATACGGCGCGTCTCGACGTGCTGCTGAAACTGATCGCATTCCTGCGGTTTGGCATGGCCGCCATCAACCAGTACTTCAGCCCGCAGATGTCGCGGGCCATGGGCAACGGTAACATTGCCGCGCTCAGCCGTCTGATCGCGGTTTCCGGCGCGATGCGTCTGGCCGTCGCCGCGGCGGGTGGACTGATCATCGTGATTCTCGGCCAATGGGTGCTGAGCCTTTTCGGGCCGGAATTCGCGCCGGACTACGGGCTGTTCTGCCTGTTATTCGTCGAGATCGTCCTGATTGCCATTTTTGGCCCGGGGCCGAATGTCGTCGGCTTTTCGGGACGGCCTCACATGATGCTACCTGTCTTGCTGGCCAGTCTGGCATTGTTGACGGTCGGCACCCTTGTGGCGGGTTATTTTGCCGGCCTGACAGGTGTCATTGTCATGACAATTCTTGCCCGCTTTGCGTGGGTTGCCGGAACGGCCTTTCTGTCGCGGCGATTGGTAGGGGTCGATGTGACCCTGATGAACCTTTTGACATACCTGCGCCGCCCCCGAAGCTGACAAAGGGAACGAAAAAATTATGCCGCAAAACCACAGTGCCGGATTGGACGCCCCCAACCTCAGAGTCGCGCTACAACGTCGCTACGGCGGCTACCTGCTTGAGGCGGCCTCGGTCATGCACAGCGGATATGGGCGGCTCGTGCGGCAGTCTCGCCCGTCAACACGCTTCGTTATTTTTGGGCGCGGCAGGTCAGGTTCGACATTGCTGGTTTCCTCTCTGGACAGTCATCCCGAAATTAGTTGCGAAGGCGAGATCCTGAGATTTCGCACCTATGCGCCGGCGGCTCATCTTGACCGAATACTTGGAGCGCAGACCTCGCCGGTCGCAGGATGCAAGTTGCTCAGTTATCAGATGCGAACGATTCAACGGATGCCGCCCGACACACCGTTTCTGCGCCAGCTTGCAGCCAAAGGTGTAATCATCTTGCATCTGACCCGCGAGAATCCGGTGCGCCACGCGATTTCCAACATCTTGGCCCGCAAAAGCCGGGTCTACCATGCCACTGACGCGGAATCCGAACGCAAGGCCGCGATTTCAGTGACAGGATCCGAAGTCGTCGACTGGATCGCAGGCAGCACCGCTTTGGCAGATTACGAACGCGCCGTATTGCGTGATGTTCCCCATATTCCACTGCACTACGAAACCGATCTGGAGACTCCCTCGGCACGCGACGAAACCTGTCGGCGGTTGTTCACGGCCTTTGGCGTGCCCTACCAATCGCCGAAAACCCAACTGCGCAAGGTCACGTCTGACAACCTGCGCGACCTGATTGCAAATTACGATGGGCTGCTGAAGTACCTTGATCAGACCCCCTATGCCGGGCTTCTGCAATGAACCTGGCATCAAACGCACAAACGGCCGACAGCGAAACGGGCGGTCCGACCATCATCGGGATCGGAGCGCAGAAGTGCGCGTCAAGCTGGGTCCATGCGGCAATGGGGATACATCCCCAGATCGGGGTATCGGACCCGAAAGAAGTTGATTTCTTTAGCTATTACTTCGACCGCGGCTATCGCTGGTACGAAAGCCATTTTGACGCCGGTGCCGATCTGGCGGTCAGGTTCGAAGCCTCGCCATCCTATTTCCACGATCCGCGCACGCCCGAACGGGTCTATGCCTATGATCCGGCGATCAAGATACTGCTGCTTCTGCGCGACCCTGTGGCACGGGCCTATTCCAACCATCTGCACGAGGTCATCAAGGGTCATATCCCGCCGATCAGCTTTGCCGAAGGTTTGGCCAACAACCCGGCATATGTTGAACAGGGGATGTATGCGACGCATCTGCGCCACTGGCAGTCGGTCATCCCGCGCCCCAACCTGTTGGTCCTGATTGCAGAAGAAATCAGCGCCGATCCGCAGGCGGCCGCCCGCGCGGTCTACAGGTTTGCGGGCGTCGATCCCGATTTCACCTCGGCAGTGCTGGCCGAACGACGCAACGAAAGCGACATCGCCCGCAACCCGATGCTGCGCAACCTTCTGCGTGGCGGCGGCGATTTCCTGCGACGACTTGGCTTCGAAGAGAGGCTGGCGCGGTTCAAGGCAAGTGGCCCGGTTTCCCGCCTGATGGCCGCCAACAGCGCCGACATCCGCGCCAAAGTACCGCCGATGGACGCAGATAGCCGCAAAAGGCTGAGTGACGCGTTCGCCCCCGAGGTTGCCGCCCTGCCGGGTCTGATCGGGCGCGATAGCCTGCCTTGGGACGGATGGGTTGATCCACCGCAAAGGATCCTGAAAGAAGGCGGAACTTAGGTGCAGTTACCGGGGCAACCATCCGCCGATATGCTTGCCCAAAAGGGCATCAACCCTGGGATCCACGGTGCCCGCGGGCTTTTCTGCCTGCTGGTCGTGTTCTATCACATCCAGAATGGCGGCCTGCCGACCATTACACTTCCGACATTCGTGACCGAAGGCCTTGATTCATTTCGCTTTGGGGTCGAATTATTCTTTGCCATCAGCGGTTTCGTGATCTTTGGAACGATGCAGCGCAGTCGCACGCCGATGGCTTTCCTGACCAATCGGATGACCCGGATCCTGCCGGTGCTTTGGGTCGTGGTCATCGTCTACCTGCCGCTCGGCATAGTCGACGGTGAAGCCAGGATCATCGAACTGTTTGACCGTCCCCTGTCCTTTGCCGCGGCCTTTGTCGGCAACCTGTTCGCGCTGGGCCCGGTGTTGCCGGTGCCGGTATTTTATGGCGTGACGTGGACGATCAGCTACGAGTTCACCTTTTACACGCTGTGCTTTGCCTATCTTGCCTGTCGGGACCATGCCCGCCTTGACTGGCGTTGGCCGTTCATTCTGGCGGGACTGGCGTTGATCATGATCTTCCCGCGCGCGATGTTCTTTATCTGCGGTATCCTTGTGGCTACCGGGTTGCCAACGGGCCGCTACTGGCGGATGGCCCAGGCGTTTCCGCTGTTCTGGCTGATTGTTTTCCTGATCGTCTGGCAATGGGCAGCGCCCCCCAAAGCAACGCCCTTTCCGATGATGACCGAATGGACATTCAACCGCCAAATTCCGGCCGGGATCATCGCGTTTGCAGCGATGACACTGGCGATCGGCGGGATTGCGCAAAGCAGCGGGCGGCTGTTGAATACCGTGCTGACGACACCGCTTTTCCTGTGGCTGGGCACGATCAGCTACAGTCTTTATCTCTGGCATCCCATCATTCTGGGGGTCGTCAAATTCGCGATGCGGCAGGTCGGCCTAGTTGACGTCGCAGGGGACGCGTCGCCGCTGCTGTTCCTGCTTCTTGCCTTGCCACCCAGTTTGGTCGTCGCGCATATCAGCCAACGGACCCTCGAAGTCAGGATATCGGGGTGGCTTCGCCAGCACATCGCAGCGCCGGTGATCGTGCGCGAACCACTTTAGTCAGGTCGCTTGGGGCTTGTGCGCGCCCAGATGCAGGCCAGAAAGAACAGCACCAGATGCCCACTGCGCGGCTTCAAGAATGAATCTTCGATCATTCCAAGGCCCGTGATCATCAGCATCGCACTCAGCCAGATAGCCGCCTCTATCGAACGGTATTGCAGGAATTTTCGCACAAGTTTCGCGAAGGTCGACAGGATCAGACCGACAAAGATGACAAAGCCGACCAATCCGAATGCCACACCTGTCTCGATATAGGCGTTGTGAAAACCTTGCAGGCCATCGTCGACATTGGCCGAGATATAGGCATTAAGCTGCGCAAATGCCGGGCTGTTCCAAAAGCCGTCAAAGCCAATGCCAAACATCGGCGCCTGACTCCAGGTATCAATGCCAATCGACCAGATCACCGTCCGGCCGGTCAAGGTGCTGTTCTTCCCCGTCAGGGCCAGCAGATCGCCGATCAGGTCGCCGCCCGTCATCACAAAGGCGGCAAGGCCGGCCAATGCTCCGGCCGCAAATATCAGAGGCACCATGAGGCGGACCCCGACCGGAACCTGGCGCAGGAACAACAGGACCAGCAGGATTGTCACAAACAGATAACCGATTTCGCCGGTAACAGATTTCGCCATTTCGGTAAGCGGAAACATCGCGAAGGCGGGGATCAGCGCGAGCAGGATCATCCGGTGGAACGCCCCAAGCGCGACAAGTGCAAATGCAGCCCAGACCACCCCTTTTGCCAACATCGTCTTTTGCGTGAAAATCCCCAAAAAGGCCCCGTTGAGTTCATAGACCGGTTGCAGGAATCCCACCATCATGTTGGCAACCGAAAGGACAACGGCTGCCCCCATCCCGATGGCCAGCGCCAGCATGATCTGACGGGTGTCAAGCTGTGCCGCAAAGTAAAAACAAAACAGCACGGTCAGCGACATCTTGATCCCCTCACCAAGCGAGCTTGCAGGGGCGGCGCTCCACGCTGTCGACAGAATCGCAAGACTTGGCAGCAACACAATCGGCCAGTAGACAACGATCATCTGCCCCAGCAACCGCGGTCGCCGCACGAACCATACTCCGACGATCAGCGTCGCCGCGCTCCAAAGCAGGCCGGTTGCCGCGCCAAACCGAAACAACCCGCCGTGGCCTGTGAACAGGATCGCGATTGCCAGAAGGAACGGGATCGAAATCCGCCCGATCCGCAGCAACGGGGCGGCTTGCCGAATTTGTCCCGCGACGTCGGTATTAGTCATCCCAAACTCGCCAACTCTCAAACCGCAGTCCGGCCAGTTCCCGAAACCGTGCCGCATCCGCCGCGACTGCTGCACGAATTTCCGACCGGTTTGCGGCGCTGAGTTCAGGCACGGCGCGGGCCGGGCCGCGTTGCATCGCACCCTTGATTCCCTGTCTCAACCCGGTGGGCATTACATCACGAAGCCGACCAACCAGTCCTGACTGCGACAGGCGCATGGCCCAAAGTGGGGTCTGCGCGAGGGCCGATCCGGTATTTGCAGCACTGGGCGAACCGGTCTCGTTCATGCCCGGCCAAGTATCGGCGATATCCAAAAACTTGGCTATCGTGGTCAGGATCTGACCAGGGTTCGCGACCAGGCCTTCGAACGGCAGGATCAGCAATCTGTCGCGCGGAAAGATTGCCAGCCACGGGTCAAGCTGGGCCGCATAGCAACTGGTATCGATCAGATGTTGAATGTGGCGCGTGCCTGAAAGGGCATCAGGAGCGGGAAGCGCGACACCGTGAAACAACGCGTGCCGGTATTGCGAAGCCGCCCGCTCGACCGGATCCCGGGCAATGAATATCAACCGCGCCTGCCCAAGCAGTTCGCCCGCCCGTTCCGGCACACCACCAAAGGCCTCGCGCTTGGTGTAGTTCGGCGATGCCTCTCCATAAATCTGCCGCCCCGGCGTGAATTGCTGCCGATACCAGTCTTCGCCCCGGCCCCAGTTCTTTTCCGCGATCAGAAAATCCGTCTCCTTTTCGCGCGACATGCCGACGGCGGGGTGGCGGCACAACTGGTAATAAAGCGTCGTGGTGCCCGCCTTCATCGCGCCGATGATCAGAAAGTCCGGCAGTGGGCCCACGGCGTTCATTGCGCGGTGTTCCGGGCGGCCGGCAAGGCGGCGTTGACAAGACCGTCGATATCCGCCCGCGTCATGCAAAGCGCACTGTCAGGACAATCAAGGACCGACTTTTGCAGCCGGTCCAGCTGTGCCCGGTCAAGGCCACGCAGCCGGTCC
Organism: Paracoccaceae bacterium; assembly: GCA_037969545.1. GTDB lineage: Bacteria > Pseudomonadota > Alphaproteobacteria > Rhodobacterales > Rhodobacteraceae > JBBKXP01. The sequence goes on from JBBKXP010000482.1 coordinate 13,302, forward strand.
CAAAGAACTTTCCCGTTCGCTTTCTCCACGACGATCCCCAGCTCCAATTCCTTCACCTTGATAGCCGTCTGCGTTCCGGCGACAGCGACGCTCGGACAACCAAACCAGCTCGCTTCATAAATTCGATTTGGTAGCAACCAGTCGGAATTCGCGCCAGCCTGCCAAAGATCCTGCGCCCAGACCAGATCACAGGCACCGTAAACATCCGCCAACCCGTCGGGATAATCATACGGTCCTTCGTAAGTCACCTGTGGATGTGCCGCAATCCGCGCATCAAAGTCGGTCAGGGCGTGACGGTGAATCACCCCCCGGATCAGGACTTTGAGTTGTCCATTGGCCCGGCTCGCCGCATCCAGCAGAATCTCAAGACTTGGCCCGCACCGAATTGCCCCAACCCAACCCAAAACCAACGGATCGCTGGCACCGCGTTGTCGGACTTTCCTGTCGGTGCGGAGCAACGGCTGGTCGGCAAACCAGATCTTGTTTTCAAGCAGATACCAAGGTCCGCTGAAACCTTGCTGCGCCTTGAAATAGTGGTTGGCAAAGCCCGGCGACGACAGCACGAGAAGCCCCACGCGCCCCAGCATCCGCCGCTCCACCCAGCGGGCAATTGCGGCCCGATATCCCGGCGCGGTGAACAATCCATGGATGTCCAGACATTCGTAGACGATGGGCAGGCGCGCCCAAAGCATCATCCGCACCAGCCACGCGAGGACCATCATATCGATATTGCGGGCGATAAAGATGTCCGCCGCGTCAAAGTGCCTGCGCCCGGACCAGATTTGCGGAAGCCCCAGCAAGATCAGCCGCAACCGCTGGCCTAACTGTTGTTCGCCGATCTCGCCCAGCGACAAATCCGGCCAATCGACGGACGCGCCACTGCCGGCACGCGTCTTTCGCATCGAAACCGATGCAACGCCATAACCCGCTTGGTCAAAACTGCGGATACGCCGCATCTGGGCGGTCTCTGTCAAATCGGAACTGAAAAAGACGACCCGGACCATGTCAGTCACCCCCGTAGACCTGGGGCTGTGGCAGAGCAAGACAGCCCGCGACGACGCCAGCCTGCAAGATCCCGCGCATCAGCCAGAAGTTGCGCCGCGAGGCCGACGGCAGGGTTGCGAGGGTTGCAACCGCACAGATCGCGGTCTTGAACACAGCGGATATCAATAGCCCGAGCCGCGCCGCAAAACCACTGGCTGAACTCGCATAACTTTGTCCCATTCGAAAACGTCGCCGGATCAGCCATTGCAGTGACAGGCGGGCCGGGTCGACGGCTTCGTGAACGATGGCCTCGGTGCTTTCGGCAAATTTCGCGCCGCGCCTTGCGATATCGAAAAAGAACGCCGTATCCTCGCCCCCTGACCGGCCCCGGCCAATGGCAAATCGGCAATCCGCCCAATCGGCGCCATGCCAGCGCAGCAGCGCGTTGCAGGTGTGGCCCGTCATCACCGCGCCGCCGCGCCGTTCGGGGATGTTCGAGTGATAGTCCAGCTCGGTCATCCACGCTGGCGTGCCGGGCGGATAGACCGCTTTCGCAGGGCCAAAGACAGCATCCGCACCGCTGTCTTTCGCTGTGCGCCACAACCCGGCGATCCAGTCCGGTCTGGCAGTCTCGTCGTCGTCGATAAAGCCGACCCAAGCTGCCTGACTACGATCCAAACCAGCATTGCGGGCAATCGAAATATTGCGCGACGGCGCATGTATGTAGGCAAGCGAGTGCGGAAAATCAGCCGCCAAGTCCGCGACCATTTGTTTGGCCGAGGCTACAGTATCATTGTCTGAAACGATGACCGCCAGCACGATCTCGGGGGGCAGGATCTGGGTTGCCAGACTGGCAAGCGTGGCCGCCAGTTCGGGACGCCGGAACGTGCAGATCAATACGTCGATCCGGGTCGGTTCGGTCATATCCGACTCCGCCGCGCGCTTTGATAGATGAAACCGGCCGCCCAGGCGTTGTGCATCGCCATCAGTGCCGGACCGGCCCAAAGACCAGACACCCTGCGCAAACGGCAGGCGCAAAACACCGCTATCGCCAGCAGCGTCGCAAGATAGGCCAACGGCCAGAGAATGGCGGGCGGCCAGAAAAGCGAAACCACAGCGCAGACAATCATCCCCGCCAGGTTCAGAACCGGGATCATTTGTCTCAGACGCGGCCGCATGCCGTGCTTGGCCACCGTTCGGGCCCGGCCACGCCCATAATTCCAGTACTGTCGGGCCAGCGCGCCCCACGTCGAACGCATCACGTAGGTCAGTCTGATCCCTGCATCCAGCCAGATCGTCCCACCGGCCTCGCGCAGCCGATGGTCATATTCGGCGTCCTCATTGTGGCTGAACGCCGGATCGTAACCGCCAATGCGCTGAAACCAGCCAAGGTCCATCCCGGCGTGATGGCCGTGATCGACCGGGCCAGAACGCTGCCCGCCACGATGTGCCGCCCCGCCCGATCCGAACGGCGTATCGACGACCCAGGCAGCAGCACGGCCAAACCCGGTGTCGCCCGTCGAATCCATCGGCACCACGACACTTGCCGCCTGTTGTGCCTCAAGGCTCTCCACGACCGCCAAAAGATAATCTGCCGGATATGCCGCATGCGCATCGCAACGAATGATCCCCGCCGTCATGGGCCCGGCGTAGGCGGCAACAGCGGCATTTATGCCTGCAGATTGAAGGCGTTCGCGGTTGTCGAACAGATGCAGGTTCGCATTGCTTGCCATCAGATCTTTGACGATTGCCCGGGTGCCATCCTCACTGCCACCGTCAGCAACGATCAGGCGCATCCTGACCTCTGACGACTGACCGGTCAGCAGCGAGCGCAAACAGGGCCCGATATGGCGCACCTCGTTGAGAGCGGGAACGATGACCAGCCATTCCTTTTCTGGAGTCATGATCACCCTTGCGTATTCGTCCCGTCGCCGACCAGACCGCATTCATTGCGATCAGGATCCAACACTTTCGCGCAATCTGGCCGCCCCGCGCCGCAGTTGACTGGGTTGGTGATAGACATCCTTGCGGTTGAGGGTTTATGCAATGGCACGGTCCCAATTAGAAGAGGCCCCCGGTATTTTGTCAGTTCTATCAGCAATAAGCGCGTCGTTGCGATGACTATATCATCGTCGGAAGCCATTGATCCCCAATATGACGTCATAGACTTTGCCGAGATCGTCGGCATGCTGTGGCGCCGAAAATGGCGTATCATCAGCTATGTTCTCGTCACCACCTTTGTCGCTGCTGCCTATGTAACGCTGCTGGCCACGCCAAAGTTTGTCGCAAGTACCACAATCGTGCTGGAAACGCGTTCGGCCCAGATCGTGAATCTGGACAGTGTCATCGGCGAGATCGGCAGCGACACCTCCGCGATAAACACCGAAGTCGAAATCTTGCGCGGTCGTCGGCTATATGGCGCGGTCGTGAACAACCTCGATTTGATCGACGACCCCGAATTCAATGGCTTGCTTGCCACGCCCGGCGCCTTTGATCAGTTTCGCTGGGCGCTTGTCCGCAGGATCAAGGATTTGCTGGGGATCGCCACCGATCCCGCCGGGCCGCTTGGCCCCACGGTCGTGCGCGACAGGGTGATCAACAAGCTTCTGGATAGCGTTTCAATCTCCAACATCCCGTTGAGTTATGTCTTTACCGTCGCAGTTGAAACAGAAGATCCGGCCAAATCCGCGCTTTTGGCCGATGCGATCGCGCAAGAGTACGTCAAGGATCAGGTCGCGATTAAGTTCGAAGCAACCGAACAGGCGACAGCCTGGCTTGCCGAAAGAACGCTGTCACTTCAGGCCGAATTGCAGGCCGCCGAGGACAAGGTCCAGGAATTTCGGGCCAGTTCCGACGTCGTCGATCAGACTGGGCTGGCCGATGCGGAACGCCAACTGATGAGTTTGCGCAGCCGGATTGCCGATCAGATCGCGCTGCAGACCGATGCCGACAACCGGCTTGCCCAAATGCGCGCGGCAGATACGGTACGTGAAAAGGCACTTGCCGCGCGGGACACCACGCTAAGCGATCTTGCCGACCGAATTGCAGCCGGCGAAGACCTGACCGAAAGCTTTGACGCGCGGTTTGGTACTGTCTTGTCGCTCGCGACGGAAAATGCGGCCCGGGCGTCCGAAGGCATGCAATCGATCGAACAGACCCGCGATGCTCTGACGGAAACAGTCGCGAAGCAAACCGATGAATTGATCGCGTTTCAGCAACTGTCCAGCGATGCCGAAGCGATTCGGCTTCTTTACAGTAATTTCCTCACGCGGCTCAAAGAAACGTCGGTCCAGGAGGGTCTGCAACAGGCCGACAGTCGTATCCTGTCTCCGGCCATGATCCCTGAACGGGCATCGTCACCGAACAAGAAGCGTTACGTCGCGATCGCCGTGGTTCTTGGCGGCATCCTGGGGGCTCTGCACGTGCTGTTCCTTGAAATGCGCGCGACCGGATTTCGCACTGCGGCCGAACTTGAAAAGCGTGTCGGGATCCCGGTCTTTGGCCAGATTCCGCTTATGCGCGGAAGATCGCACGCAGAGGTCATGGAGTATCTTTGGTCGAACCCGACAGATCCCGCCGCCGAAGCCGTGCGAAACTTTCGCACCTCGCTACTATACTCAAATATTGACGCCCCACCAAAAGTCATTCTGGTCTCGTCCGCGGTGCCCGACGAAGGCAAGACGACGTTGTCGCTGGCGCTGGCGCAGAATTCGCTCGCCGCCGACAAGAAAGTTTTGATCATGGATTGCGACCTGCGACGCCGGGCCCTGAGCAGTATCGTCGGGATGCCGGCAAAGCCCGAAGGTATCGTGTCGGTGCTGACCAGAACCCGGTCGATTACCGAGGCAATACAGAAGAACGAACAGTTGGGCGCCGACGTGCTGCTGGCCGAAAGCGCTGACGGGCTG
>JBBKXP010000483.1:0-14374 GCA_037969545.1 Paracoccaceae bacterium
TTCTGATCGGGCCGGAGGGCGGGTTTTCGCCAACCGAACGCGACCGCTTGCGCGGCTTGCCCTTTGCGCATCCGGTGGCATTGGGTCCGCGCATCCTGCGGGCCGATACGGCGGCGGTCGCGGCGCTGACGCTGTGGCAGTCTGCGCTGGGGGATTGGGGATGATTCTAGCGGACCCTGAAAATGCAGTCGACATCGCCGCGTTTCTGGGCCGCCACGCCGAATCCGCGATGTTTCCGCTGAACAATCTGGCCACTTATGGGATGGCAGGGGGCAACGACTATGCCGTCAGTTTCTGGACCGCCCGCCGTGCGGGGCAGATCACCGACGTGCTGACAATTACCGATGCCGGGATGGTCCTGCCGTTTCTGCCGTCGGGCGATTTCGATGCGGCGGCAGTGGTCCTCAAAGGGCGGCAGATCATCGGCATCATTGGGCCGCGCGACCACGTGCGCGGAGTCGAGGCGGCGTCTGGGTTGCAGGCCGCGCCCTGCACGCTGAACCACGACGAGCCACATTTTCTGTTGAGTCTCGACCGCCTGGCGGTACCGCAGGGCCCGGGTGAATTGGTGCCGCTTACAGATGCGCCCAAGGACGTGATTTGTGGATGGATGCGTGACTATGAGCTGAATACGCTGAATACGCCTGCCAACGGCGTCGACGCCGAAGTCGCGCAAGACTACCGTCGTTATGTCGCGCAGGGCAGCCACATGGCGCTGATGGATGGCGCGACCCCGCTGTCCATGACCGGCTTCAACGCCGCGCTGCCCGACATCGTCCAGATCGGTGGCGTCTATACGCCTCCACCCTTGCGTGCGCACGGCCATGCCCGCCGGGCCGTGGGCCTGCATCTGGCGCAGGCCCGCGACCGGGGGGGGACCCGCGCGACTCTGTTTTCAGCCAGCGACATGGCGGCGGGGGCTTACCGCGCCATCGGCTTTGAACTGATCGGTGCGTGGACCCTGCTGCTGTTCGACGGGCCACAGCATGTCTGATTTCCTGCGCCCCGAAGCCCGCGCAACCCTCTGGCGTTGGCGCGAGATTGTCGCGGCAGTGCCGCTGGCGGCATTGGGGCTGTGGTGGGGAATCGGCAGTTTCGGGTTGCTTGCGTGGTTCGGATGGGTCGTCGTCGGGCTGGCCGTCATTCTGGCGTTGACCGGAGTCCAAAGGGGCCGGTTCCGTCAGAGTGGCGCAGGGCCCGGCTATGTCCAGCTTGACGAACGCCGTCTGGCCTATTTTGGCCCCTTGACCGGGGGCGTCATTGACCTAGACGACCTTTGCCGCGTTGCGCTGGAACCCAAGGCACGACCGGCGCCGCATTGGATCCTGACCGGTATTGGCGGGCAGGAACTGGCGATACCGGTCAATGCTGCCGGGGCCGAAGCGTTGTTCGATGTGTTCGCTGCCTTGCCGGGGATCAGGACCGGGCAAATGCTGGCCGCGCTGGAAACCACGCCGACTGCGCGGGTCACGATCTGGGAACAGGCGGCGCCCCGGCTGCACTGATCGGAACCGGCAATGTGACGGATCACAAAATTGCACAAGGACCGCGCATTGACTCGGCAGCGCCCTTGCGACACCTCTAAACGCCTGACCAGTGCAAGAACGGAGCGTCCCCCATGTCCATCCCCCAATCCGGTGGCGGCCCGATCGAGCGACACGAGCAGCTTGCCGAATATCTCGCCTCCGGGTGCAAACCCAAGGATCAGTGGCGGATCGGCACCGAGCATGAGAAGTTTGGCTATTGCAAGGATACCCTGCTACCGCTGCCCTATGACGGGCCGCGCTCGATCCTGAAGATGTTCGAGGGATTGCGCGACAAATACGGCTGGAATCCGGTTTACGAGCAGGACAAGATGATTGGCCTGACCTATGCGGACGGGGCGAATATCTCGCTTGAACCGGGCGGTCAGTTCGAATTGTCGGGCGCGATGCTGGAAACCATCCACCAAACCTGTGACGAGGTGAACGAACACCTGCGCGAGGTGCAGGACGTGGCCGATACCATCGGGGCGCGGTTCATGGGCCTTGGGGCGGCGCCGGAATGGACCCACGACCAGATGCCGCTGATGCCCAAGGGCCGCTACAAGCTGATGAACGACTACATGGGGCAGGTCGGCACTCACGGCACCCAGATGATGCGGCGCACCTGCACGGTGCAGGTCAACCTCGATTTTAGTTCCGAGCCGGACATGGTGCAGAAAATGCGTGTGGCGCTGGCGTTGCAGCCAGTGGCGACGGCGCTGTTTGCCAATTCACCGTTCTTTGAGGGCAAGCCGAACGGCCATAAATCCTGGCGTTCACGGATCTGGCGCGGGCTGGACGACAGCCGGACGGGGATGTTGCCATTCGTGTTCGAGGTGGGGTTCGGGTTCGAGGCCTATGTGCAATACATGCTCGATGTGCCGATGTATTTCGTTTACCGGGATGGCAAGTATATCAATGCCCTGGGCCAGTCATTCCGCGATTTTCTGGCCGGAAAGCTGCCGGCGTTACCCGGCGAGATGCCGACCCTGTCGGATTGGGCAGACCATCTGACCACAGCATTCCCCGAAGCCCGCCTGAAAAAGTTCATCGAGATGCGCGGGGCTGATGGCGGCCCGTGGCGGCGGTTGTGTGCGCTGCCGGCGTTCTGGGTCGGGTTGATGTATGATCAGGCTGCCTTGGATGCGGCATGGGATCTGAGCAAGGACTGGGACGTTGATACCCGCGAAGCCCTGCGCGTTGCCGCGTCCGTCGATGGTTTGCAGGCACAGGTCGGCCGCATAAAGATGCTGGATATCGCCCGCGAGGCAGTGGCGATTTCCGAGGCGGGCCTGCGCGCCCGCGGCCGTCCGGGTGCCGGCGGGCTGGTGCCGAACGAGACCCATTTCCTGAATGCACTGAAGGAAAGCGTCGAAACCGGCATCACCCCCGCCGACGAGTTGCTGGCGCATTATCACGGCGACTGGGGCGGCGATCTGAAACGAATTTATGCGGAATACAGTTACTGAGCCGGTGGATTCTTGAAGTGCGCTTGGTAGCGGTGCGACAGCAAGTCTGCCGCGACAAATGGCCAGGCGACCCAGCGCGCCAAGCCTTTGGCTTGATCGTCGTCACCTTGTAGGGCGAGCCGTCCTTGTCGCAGGTCGTCTATTCGCCGGTCTGCACAGCATTTTCAGAATGGCCGGATTCGCGACCATCGCGCATCTTGCCGCGCATCCATACCGATTGGTCGCGATGGCATTTCGCGAATGGAATGATCCGAGCCGGCATCGGGCGAGACTCGCCCGAATTTCAGAGTCTGACAAGCGGGCAATTCAGGATTTGCCCAGCACTTTCTGGCGGTAATATTCGCTGATCTGGGTCTTGCGGGCCTCGGCCAGTTCGGGGGAACCGCGCATCGCTTCTTCGTGTTCCATCCGCGCATAGACCGCAAAGGCGTTGCTTTTCTGCGGCCGCAGGCGTGGTGCCAGCGGGTCGAGGATCGCGTCGCCAATATCGGCGCGGGCCGACTTGCTCGGGGGCGGTCCATAGATGTTGTCATCGCGCTGCGACGGCAAAATCATGAAGATGAAAAGAACGATCGAGCCGAACGGCACCAGGCTGATCAGATACCAGGCCCCTGATCGTCCGGTGTCGTGCAGCCGCCGGATCGTGACGGTGAAACCGGGCGGGATCGTGAACAGAACGAACAGCACCGACAGATAGCTGAACGGGTTCAGCGATGGATTCCGGGGGTCGAAAACTGACAGATCCACCGCAACGGCGCCCAAGAGGCCAATGAACGTCAACAGCGACCACCACCAATATTCCGACCGGGACGCCCGCCCGCGCAGGGTAAAGAAATTTGAAAGTACCGAATCGACGGCCTTGATTGGTCCCATAATCCCAGATCCCTTTGGATTGTCTTTGGACACAACCTAGAGGGCGTTTCAGGCCGGAATGTGGGGTGAATTCGACATGTTTGTGTTTGCGGCTGGTCGGCGTCGGATAGTGGGACGCGCCGGGCCTGAAGTAACGCCCATTTGTCGTCATTGCATGATCTTCGGCCCGGGCCCGGTAGCATTTGCGGGCCCAGCTTGGACGTCAAACGGGACAACTCTCGGATGATCTGGAGACTGCGCGGCCCACCATTGCCCCAAGCGCCGCGATCACACAGTTCAGGATCTGGCGCCGATCTTGGATTCGGTCCCTGCACGCAGTCGTTTTATGTTCGCCCCGTGTCGCCAATAAATCAACAATGCCAATGCGATACCCAAAAAGAAACCCTGCCCGTAACCCAGAAGTGCCATCCATACAGGGGCCATGCCGGCGGCCAGCATCGCGGACAGTGACGAGTAGCGGGAAAGCGCCGCCATCGCGGCCCAGGTGGCGCAGGCTGCCAGCCCGACTGGCCAGTGGAGTGCCAATGTCATGCCCAGAAACGTGGCCACGCCCTTGCCGCCTCGGAACCGCAACCAGACCGGAAAGCAATGCCCCAGAAACGCTGCCAGCGCCGCGATCTGCACTGCGTCCTCTGCCGCAAAGCTGCGCGCCAACAGCACCGCTATTGCCCCCTTGCCACCGTCCAGCAACAGGGTCAGCAGCGCGGCCGGCCTGTTTCCGGTGCGCAGGACGTTCGTGGCGCCGATGTTGCCCGAACCGATCTTGCGCAGATCGCCAAGGTTCATCGCCTTGGCGATAATCATTCCGAAAGGCACCGATCCAAGCAGATAGCCGATGACGGCCCAAAGTGTGAGGAGGCCCATACTGCTCGAAAATTCAGGCATCTTTGTCCCCTGCTACTCGTTTGCCGCCCACCCACGTGCCCACAACTTTGCCCTGCATCCTGGCGCTGTCAAAGGGGGTGTTCTTGGATTTCGACAGCAGCGTCGCGCGGTCCAGCTGAAATGGCGCATCGGGGTCGAACAGGACCAGATCGGCGGGGGCCCCGGCGTAGAGCCGGCCCGAGGTCAGTCTCAGCCGTTTGCTGGGATTCAGCGACAAGGCGCGGAACAGGCGTGGCAGGTCGATCAGGTCGGCGTGGTAAAGACGCAGGGCCGCCGGCAGCAGCGTTTCAAGGGCGACGGCGCCACTCGCGGCCTCCTCGTAAGGCAGGCGTTTTGATTCCTCGTCCTGCGGCGTGTGCATCGAACTGATGATGTCGATCAGGCCATCGGCGACGGCCTGAACGACGGCCAGCCGGTCATCCTCGGCCCGCAGAGGTGGCTTCAACTTGAAAAAGGTGCGGTAGTCGGCGACGTCAAGGTCGTTCAGCGTCAGGTGGTGGATGCCGACCCCGGCGGTGATGTCGAGGCCGTTGCGTTTGGCCCGTTCCAGCGCGGGCAGGGCGCGGGCGGTGGTGATCTGGTCGGCATGGTATTTCGCGCCGGTCATTTCCAGAAGGCTGATGTCGCGGTCCAACGCCATCCGTTCGGCCATCGGCGACACCGCGGGCAGGCCACGCAGCGAGGCAAATTTGCCCGACGTTGCGGCAGCCCCTTCTGACAGCCCCGGTTCCTGCACGTGACCGATCACCAGCGCGTTCAGGCTGCGGGCATAGGTCAGGGCACGGGCGTAGACCTTGGTATTCGTGACGACCCGGTCACAATCAGTAAAAGCGACCGCACCCGCGTCGAGCAGAAATCCAATCTCGGTCATTTCCCGCCCCATCCGCCCCTTGGTGAGCGCGGCCATCGGCAAGACGCGGACGACAGCATCAGCCGCTGCGCGACGGGCAATGAATTCGAGGATTTCGGGGCTGTCGATGGCGGGATCGGTGTCGGGCCGGGTGACGATGGTGGTCACACCGCCTGCCGCTGCCGCCAGTCCGGCAGAGCGGAACGATTCCTTGTGCCGCTCGCCCGGTTCGGAGACCTTGACGCCGATGTCGACAATGCCGGGGGCGAGGCAATTGCCACCGCAGTCGATCACCGTCGTCGCCTTGGCTTTTGGTCGGCTGTCGGTCCAGACCTCGACAATCTTGCCGCCTTTGATCAATAGCGCACCGGGGGCGTCGGTCAGGCCGACCGGATCGATCAGGCGGGCGTTGACGAAAAGGGTCTCGGTCATCATCAGCCTGCAATCCAGATCATCAGCCCGACAAGGGCAGCGGCCCCGATCAGGACGTAAAGGGCGATGCGTCCACCAATGGCGGCGTCCGAACGTGGCGGTTTCGGGGCGGGTCGCAGATCGGTGGCAGCAGCTTCGCGTTTGGCGGTTTCGGCGCGCAGAACTTCGGTCGAGGTGGTCGACTTCTCGGCGCGATAGGTGCCGATATGGTGCAAAGGCGGGCTTGGCGAGAGGGTCGCGGCCTGACCGCCGAAAGCCTTCGAATCGACGATGGCGACATGACCGGTCAATGCGACCAGCATCGCGGTGTCGGCACCGACCTCGGCGATGGCCATGCCGTTGGCGTCGCTCAGATAGCGGGCAAAGCCATAACTGCGGATGGTGTCGAGGTCGAAGACTTCGACGAAATCACGGTCGAGGGCCGCCACACCCAAGGCGTCCCGCAAGGGCCATGTGGCGGTCGATTCTGCAGCAAATGCTGCGACATCGGGCGCGGGCAGGTCGATGGCGAAAACGCGCAACACGCCGCGTTCGCCTTTTGGTACGGTGCTCCAGTCGCTCATCAGACCATGACCCCCTGGTTGGCACGGCTCGCTCGCAGGTTCTCGGCCAGCAGGTGCATCGCTGCCATCCGCACGGCGACGCCCATTTCCACCTGCGTCTGGATCACCGAGCGATGGATGTCGTCGGCCAGCGTCCCGTCGATTTCGACCCCGCGGTTCATCGGTCCGGGATGCATCACGATGGCGTCGGGTTTGGCGTGTGCCAGTTTGGCGGTGTCCAGCCCGTAGCGATGATAGTATTCGCGTTCTGACGGGATGAATCCGCCGTCCATCCGTTCCTTTTGCAATCGCAGCATCATCACGACGTCAACGCCTTTCAGACCCTTTTCCATGCTGTCGAACACCTCGCACCCCAGATCGGCCATGCCTGCAGGCATCAGGGTTGGTGGGGCAATCAGCCGGATCCGGTTTTCCATCTTGCCCAGCAGCAAAATGTTGGACCTTGCGACGCGGGAATGGGCGATGTCGCCGCAGATGGCGATGGAAAGACGATGCAGTCGGCCCTTGGCGCGGCGGATCGTCAGGGCGTCCAGCAGGGCTTGGGTCGGGTGTTCGTGGCGTCCGTCACCTGCGTTCAGCACGGCGCAGTTGACCTTTTGCGCCAGAAGGTCGACCGCGCCCGATTGCGGATGGCGCACGATCAGCAGATCGGGGCGCATGGCGTTCAGGGTCAAGGCGGTGTCGATCAGGGTTTCGCCCTTTTTGACGCTGCTGGCCTGCATCTGCATCGACATGACATCCGCGCCAAGCCGCTTGCCCGCCAGTTCAAAGCTCGCCTGGGTGCGGGTCGATGCCTCGAAGAACATATTGATCTGTGTGAGGCCCGCCAGCACATCGCGGGGTGCATCGCCGCGCCGGTTGAGGTCGGCGTAACGGTCAGCAAGGTCAAGAATGGCGCGGATATCGTCGGTGGCCAGCGGTTCGATCCCGAGAAGATGCGCGGCGCGAAATGTCATGGCGACCCTCTTGCGGATTTCAGGGGTTATAGGAAGCATGGCCAGACGCGGCAAGGGGCGTGGCGCCGGAAAGCCAAGGATGCCTCTTGACAGGGTATTCAGCTGCCGGGTCAATTCAGCGAACGAGCTGCAGTTGGCTGAGGTAGAGTGAGATATGAACTGCGCAACTTCTGGTTTCAGGTCCGCACGTCGCTGGCTGTCGGCCAGGATCAGGACGACGCATGCGCCTTGACTGAAGACGAGAAGTCCACGACGATTGTCTCGTTTTTTACGAAAGATTTCGTCATGCTCGATTTACGTCTGGTCCTGATTGCTCTGATTTCACTGGTTTCCGCACCGCAGGTTACCGCCCAATCGGCGTTTGATGATTTCATGGCGGCAGAGGAAACGGCCGCACCGCAGCGCGCGGAACAATCCGAAACGCTGCGAAATTTCTCGGAAATCCTGAATGGGGATGACAGAGCCCGGTCACTGGATGCGCTCAAATTCCTGCTGTACCGCGACGAACCCGAGTATCACAATTTTGCCACCGAATTTGGGGTTTTCAGCACGGACCCGGCGATGCGCGAAATGGCGTTACAGGCGCTTTTCGATCGTCGAAGGCAGCACCGATTTGTGCTGGACATCAAAGATATCGAAGGGCGCGCTGTTAGTGGCATTACCGATTTTTATGGCGGCGTGACAAACGCCGAAACCCAACAGGCCTATGTTACGATTACGACGACGCCCTATGATTCAGATGCCGATTGCTGGAAACAGGCAGAACGCGGTTTCTGCGCATTCATTCTGACCGGAGACGCAGTGTCTTTGCGGGACTGGACATATGTAACCGGCAACCTTGAACTGAACGACGAAGGTGCGATGGTTGGCACCATGAGCTATCGAAACGGTCCACCGATTCCAGCGCGGTTGCAGATCGTCTACGATTGACGCTGTCAGTCGGCGGCAATTATGCTGATCCGATCCAGTCGCAGGGGCAAACCGGGGTTCCAACCGCTTTGGATCGTAAGTTGAAGCGCCAGTATTCGCTGCGATCCGATCGAGATTTCCGTTCGTCCGGCCAGATCGCCCGTGCCGGAGGTCAAAGTGCGAAAGCCACCGTTGGCCAGACGCCGGACTTTCACGTCGGTCAGGCGCGGAACAGTGGTCAGACCGTCCTTTCCAAGGCTTTCGATCAAGATCCCGCTCACACCGCGCGCGACGGCCGCCGCATCAAGAACAATCTCGATCTTGATCGGAAGGTCGGCCGGCGCGACAACATAGGGGCCGACTGTGTCGCTCACCAGTGATCGGGCGTCGGCGTTGCCTTCCATTGGATTGGCAGACCAGGAAACGATTGCGTAGGGCAACTCCTCTGCCGTGAGATTGCCAGGCACTATTGTCGTGCGATTGGAATTGCCGCTTTCGAGAAACCGGCCGAGCCAGGCGAGGGCGGAGTCGAATCTCAGCGCCCTGATTTCCGCGTCCTGGACCGTTTCGTCGCGGATAACCTCAACCATGAAAGCCACGGGTTTTTCACCAATCATCACCATCGATCCGGAGAACCCCATGCCCAGCGTACCACTTTGATCCGCTTGCCTGAGGTCGATCCCGATATATCCGTAGTCGACCGTGCTTATCCGCACTGCAGTACGCTCAAGGCGGCCGCTGTTTCGCAAGGTGTTGAGAGTAGCAATCGTATCGGACGCGAACAGTCCGGTGTCATCAAAACGAAGGGAGCGCAGCGTTGGACTGCAAGGATCCGACGCTGCGCCGGATAGTTCGCCGATGCCCAAATCGAGTTCCGGAGAGCGCATGTATTCGAAAATGTTCACGGTGCCAGCTCTGGGCGGCGTGGTTGTGACGACGTTGAACGCGCTTCTGTCCGTAATATGCTCGGGAAAGATCGCGTAACATGTGTCGCGATAGCTGAAACTGAATGCTTGTGCCTGGGTACTTCCCACAACCGCCAATGGTTCTGCGAAGGCTATCGCGGCCCACAGTCCCGCGATTGCGCAACAAAATACCCGAGCTCCAGAAAACAATGCTTCCCCCTGTACTTTTTGTCCCTTAGCCTGACTAAGGCATTTTTCAGTCACAAGGGCAATTTTGAACGTGCTGCTCCGCGTTGTTTTATTCTTGATTATTGGACCGGTCGGGGCGGCAAGTTCCGAACCATTCGAGCCGATCGCGCCGGACCATTACCGTGAATTCAATCCGGATCACCTCAAATCTTCAAGTGACCTGGTGATTGGTGCGGTTTTTGCGGGCACGGAACCGCTTGGGGTTGTTCCGAGGTTTCAGGCGAAGCTTAAAGACGATGCGGCCGGCACCGAAATGTGTCTGCGAACGACCTCGGTAGATGGATTCTATCAGGGTGAATACAGGTATACCGTCCCGGCGACATGGTTCGAAACGCGTATTCTCGATTTCGAATACCCAACCGACTATTCTGAACTGGTGTCGTCCCCGCCGGGCGACACCCTTGCTGTCGCTGCATTTGTCGGTAGTTGCGATACCGACGCAGAAGAAATTTATGTCGGGTTCTGGAACACGCAGGAAAGTTCCAGTACGGGCGACGTGATCCTGACGTTGAATTCTGTCGGTGGCACGGCAGCGTTTGTATTTGTAGGTGACGATCCATCGGCTGAAGCCGTCGCATGCGAAAGTGTCGATGCGGCACGCACAACCGGATTTGACTTTACATGCCTGTTGCCAATTCCGCCCGACGCGGCGCCACTCGTTTCCCTCGAGATACAGATACGTCGCGGTTCCACCCGGGACAGCCCGCGTAGCGTGTTGTTGCGGATTGTCCGTTGAGACCGCAGCAGGGTCAAGCAATGGCCGCCAACGAAACACAGGCAGAACCGCAACGCCTCATCATATGCGTTCTGGTCGCAGCAGTTGTGACGTCGATCTTTGTCGCGATGACGGCAATCTATTATACCTTTCCCGGAGATCGATCCGTCTTTGTGGATGCCATCACAGAGGAAGTTCGGATCGTTCTTGAAATTGATGCCACGTGGGCCTTTTCGGGTGCAACGCTTTGCCGCGAGGCAACAACACGCGGCGCCGTCAATGCGGATGCCGATCCTGATGATACTTGCGGGTCGGCGAACATGATTTCCGGCGATATCGAGCGGGTTGCATGGCAGTCTGGTGCGTCACTGCAAATTCGACGCGAAGGGTATCTTGCTCCGGTTGTCGAGGTTCTGGACGGGAACGGCAGCACCGCAAGGCGGGGTGACGTGGAATTTCCGCTTGCTGCAGGTGACCGCCTGATCCTCCCGGCGGTTTTCGGGCCACTTGCCGCCGTTGGGCAGGCAGAGCTTGGCGCCAAGTCTCCTGCAGGTCCACCGCTCAGGTCAGGCAGTTTTGAATGGCGCGAGACCCTGCCATTCCGAGAGCGTCCTGATATCGTTGGCACCGGAATTCTGCGCCCCGGTGATATCGTCCGGATTGCGCTGGGTGATTGCGAATCCGAGTCGCAACAGACTGAGACGCTTCTAATCTATCCCGCGTCACTTGATACGCTGGGTATGGGTATCGTCCTCAGCGCCGCTGATGCTGATCATGCCATTGGCGACAGGTTGGGGATTTGCCTCGTGCGTTTCGGCTTTGAACCCACGTTTATCGAGCCGAAGATCGCAGATCGCATTCTAACCGATCCGGTCATCTATGGATTGGGTGTGATCCTTACTTTCGCGGTGACGGTGTTTCCAGCCACGCTGGGCATTGCCAGGCTTGTCGCATCCCGTCGCAGGACGAACAGGCAGAGCCCAAAGCCGTCGTCAGACTCAGTGATAATGCCGGACACGAAACCTCACCAAAATCTGGAACCGGAACAGCCACCGCCTCCGAAAAGCCGAGGTCCAGGTCGCAAGAAGGGTGCGAAAGAAGGTTGATCTTGCGGTGATCAAACCAAAGGTCAGGCCGTTGCCACAGAGATGATCGGGGCTGCGGCGGTTGCCGGATTGTGCATGGCCGACTGGTTCGGTCCGGTTTCCCAAACCGTCAGCGCTACCGACCTGCACGCCGACGCCGCTGCCGAATGGCCCGGTGCGGTTTTTAAAGACTTGGTTACAAAACTCATGAAGACAGGCTTTGGCAAGCCGCCGCCGAGATGGATTGCCCAAGGTTGTTCCGGGCGTGACGCGGGTGGCATTGGAAGTGGCTAAGTGCTTCATTCGAGAGCGATGGGGCCAGTGCTGGCATGTATGAGGTTGAAGTCGTGATGCTGGATGGCACGATGATGTTGGCAGTGGTCAATCCGGCTGACAGCACGGTTCAAACCTCGGCGATGTCGGCGTCCGACGATGATCAGGGCACCGAAGACGGTGGATCCGAGCAGGACAGCGAAAATAACGAGAGCGACCGACCCGGTTGCAGGACCGAGTCGACGGATCGGCGGAGTTCATATCTCCGCCGATTCCGCCTCTGCCCAACTGGGTCAAAGGCGGCTATCGTGCGGCGCATGGATTCTGTGCAAGATTACTGGGTCGCCCGCGCCCAGCTGGAATGGCAGGTCGAACTGGGGGCGGACGAGGCGGTGCTGGACAGCAGCGTTGACCGCTATGCCCTGTCACATGATGCCGCCGCGCCCGTCCGGGTTGCGGTTGGGGCCAGTGCAGGCCCGCCGCCGGTTCTGGCTCCCGAGGTGGTCGTCGATGCGGTGGCGGAAGCAGTGGCCCTGGCAGGGTCTGCGCGCGACCTCTCGGGTCTCGCGGCTGTGCAGACGGAATTCGCGCATTGCGACCTGAGGAAAGGCGCCAGATCGTTCGTCTTTGCCGCTGGCAATCCTGCCGCCCGGCTGATGATTATCGGCGAGGCGCCGGGGCGGGACGAGGACATTGCCGGGTTGCCATTTGTCGGTCGGGCCGGACAATTGCTGGACAAGATGCTGGCGGCCATCGGGTTGGACCGGAACAGCGCCGATCCGGTGCACGCCGTTTACATCACCAACATCCTGCCTTGGCGGCCGCCGTCCAATCGGGCCCCTGACCCGGCTGAAATCGCGATGATGCTGCCCTTTGTGCAGCGTCACATTGCATTGGCCGATCCGGACATCATCGTGCTGATGGGCAATACGCCATGCCAGGCCCTGCTTGGCTACGCCGGGATCACCCGCATCCGCGGCGAGTGGACAGAGGTGCTGGACAGACCGGCGTTGCCGATGTTCCACCCTGCCTATCTTTTGCGAACGCCATCGGCCAAGCGCGAGGCATGGGCGGATCTTCTGGCGCTGAAAGCCCGACTGAAGGCGCTGCGATGATCGACCCGATCACCCTACTGGCGTTCGTCCCGGTCGCCCTTGCGCTGAACCTGACCCCCGGGGCCGACATGATGTTCTGTCTGGCGCAGGGGGTGCGCGGCGGGCCGCGTCCGGCACTGGCTGCATCTGCGGGGGTGTCTGCCGGTGGGATGGTCAACGTCACCCTTGCGGGTCTGGGACTTGGGGCGCTGATCGCGTCGGTGCCGCATCTGTTTGACGCGATCCGCTGGGCCGGGGTCGGCTATCTGCTGTTTTTGGCCGTCAAGACCCTGCGCAGGCCGCTGCGCGTCGCCGATGCGTCGCCGGTCAGGGTATCGCGGGCGTTTCGTGACGGGTTCATCGTCAATATCTCGAATCCAAAGGTGATCTTTTTCATCCTCGCGTTCATCCCGCAATTCGTCGACCCGTCCCGTCCCGTCTTGCCGCAGTTCCTGATTTTCGGGGCGATCATCGGGGTCGGCGGGTTTGTCGTGAACGGCCTCGTCGGCAGCTTTGCCGGCGGGCTTGGCCGAGCGCTGGCCCGTGATCCGCGCATCGACCGGGCCTTGCGTTGGGCCTCGGCCACGATTTTCGCGGGGCTGGCAATCAAACTGGCGTTGGAGGCGCGCCGCGGATGAGCCGTGAATTCGTGCCTGTCCGGATTGCCGTGCTGACCGTCAGAGACAGCCGAAGTCTGGCCGACGACAAATCTGGCGATGTTCTGGTTGCCCGGATCGCCGCGGCGGGCCATCGGCTTGCGGCACGCCATATCTTGCCGGACGAACGGATGCAGATCGCCGATCAGTTGCGGACCTGGTGTGGCGATCCGGCTATCGACGTGATTTTGACGACCGGTGGCACCGGTCTGACCGGGCGCGATGTGACAATCGAGGCGCATCGCGATGTCTATGAAAAAGAGATCACCGCGTTTGGCACCGTGTTTACCATGATCAGCATGACCAAGATCGGCACCAGCGCAGTGCAAAGCCGCGCCACTGGCGGGGTGGCGGGTGGCACGTACCTGTTTGCACTGCCCGGCAGTCCCGGGGCCTGCAAGGACGCCTGGGACGAGATCCTGGTCAAGCAGCTCGACTATCGCCATGCGCCTTGCAACTTTGTCGAAATATTTCCGCGTCTGGACGAACATCAGCGACGGAAATAGCCGCACGCAGCGTTGAACACCTTTGGAATGGACCTTTGTGCCGCAGGGTCTACATTGATCGCGCCGACAAAAGAGACTGGACCACATGCGATTTCTGCGCCGCAGCCTGACCGGGATTTTCCTGCTGTCGCTGACAGTTGGCCTTTTGGCGTGGGCGGGCAGCATGATCCGCGGTGCCGTTGTGGCCAGCCTTGCCGACGAACCGCCGGAATTTGCACAGCGCGAGCGGGTCACATCGGTCAATGTGCTGAGAGTCCAAGCCGCCACGATCACCCCGGAACTACAGGTTTTCGGTGAATTGCGCAGTCGCCGCACGCTGGCCTTGCGGGCGCCTGTCGCGGGCACCGTCACTTTTGCCGATCCGGCCTTTGTCGAGGGCGGGCAGGTTGACGCGGGGCAGATTCTGGTTCGGCTCGACCCGGTCGAGGCGC
>JBBKXP010000484.1:0-6041 GCA_037969545.1 Paracoccaceae bacterium
GGCCAAAAGAAGGGGCAAGAGGTGTGCTGAAACCGGCAAACGAGGCGGAACTGGCCGCGGCTGTCGCGGGCGCGGCGGGGCCGATGCGCATTGTCGGGGGCGGGACGCGGCCTATCGGGCGGCCCATCGATGGCACGGTTCTGTCAGTTGCGGGGCTATCGGGGATCAGCCTTTACGATCCGGGGTCGCTGACGCTGGTCGTGCAGGCCGGTACGCCTTTGAGCGCGGTCGAGGCGGCACTGGCTGAGGAAGGCCAGCGGTTGCCATTCGAACCGATGGACCATCGCGGGTTACTGGGGACGACCGGCACCCCGACCATCGGGGCCGTTGCGGCGATGAACAACGCCGGACCGCGTCGGATTCAGGCGGGGGCGGCGCGGGATTACATGCTGGGGGTGCGCTTTGTCGATGGCCGCGGCACCGTGATCAAGAACGGCGGCCGGGTAATGAAGAACGTTACCGGCTATGATCTGGTGAAATTGCTGGCGGGATCATATGGCACATTGGGCGTAATTACCGAGGTCGCGTTCAAGGTGCTGCCTGAAGTGGAGGCAGCCGCCTCTTTGACAATTGCCGGGCTGGACGACGCGGCCGCCATCACCGCCCTGTCCACTGCTCTCGGATCTCCCTTCGATGTGACGGGCGCGGCGCATGATCCGCGCGACCAACGCACACAGGTGCGAATCGAAGGGTTCATGGCTTCCGTCGCCCACCGCGCGGAAAAGCTGTCCGATCTGCTGGGCGTGTATGGCGCTGTCTGCGTCGAGACCGATCTTGAAACCGTGCGCGAAACCTGGGCGAAGATCCGCGATGTCGACGCCTTTGCCGACAGCCCCGGCGATGTCTGGCGCATATCCGTCAAACCCGGCGACGCCCCAGCGCTCACCGCCCGGATGCGCGACGCGCAAGTGATCTACGACTGGGGCGGCGGCCTGATCTGGGCGCTGGCCCCCCGCGGCACAGACCTGCGCGGCCAGATCGGCACGTTTCGCGGCCACGCCACCTTGATCCGCGCCGATAAAGACACGCACACTAACCGGCCCGTCTTTCACCCCGAACTAAACGCCATCGCCGCGCTTTCCGCCGGCCTGCGCAAAAAATTCGACCCGCGCGGCATCCTCAATCCCGGGTTGATGGGCTCACCATGAGCGCGACAGCAGCCCTTTTTGCATCAATCGGGATGTTCCTGCTTTTCGCGGTTATCTGCACGATTGGTCTGTCGCTGACGATCAGTTCGCTGAAGTTTGGCGCGATGTTCATAATCGGGTTCTCTTTGGTGACCCTGATCGGGCTTCTCGGGGACATCACTAACGGGCACCTTTTTCTTATACTGGTAGGCAGCGCCGGTATGATCGGATGCGTTGCCGCATATGGTATTTTCCGGTTTTGGCCAGATGGATCGCCAAAGAAGCGGGCCATTTACACCGCGCTGGGGCTGACGACGTTGTGGCTTGTCGTGCTGGCACTTGCCTATCTGGGGATATCGCGATGAAGACAGATTTCACCCCCGACCAGTTGCAAGACCCCGGCACCGCCCGCGCCAACGAGATCTTGCGCGCCTGCGTTCACTGCGGGTTCTGCACTGCAACATGTCCGACCTATCAGGTGCTGGGCGACGAACTCGACAGCCCGCGGGGCCGCATATACCTGATCAAGGACATGCTGGAGAACGAACGGGTGCCAGACGAAAAGACCGTCAAGCATATCGACCGCTGCCTGTCGTGTCTGGCTTGCATGACGACCTGCCCCAGTGGCGTGCATTACATGCATCTGGTCGATCATGCCCGCGAGTACATTGAAAACAAATACAAACGTCCCCTGTCCGACCGCCTGTTGCGTTGGATACTTGCCCGCATCCTGCCCTATCCGGGCCGGTTCCGGCTGGCGCTGCTCGGGGCCAGGATCGGCCGGCCAATGGCGCGATTCATGCCCGATCCGCGCCTGCGGGCGATGTTGGAAATGGCGCCGCGCCGGATCCCTCCGGTCAGCCGGAACGATGATCCGCAGACCTTTCCGGCGACCGCCAAAACCATGCGCGTCGCTCTGATGACCGGCTGTGCGCAACGGGCGCTGAACACCGATATCAACGATGCGACGATCCGGCTGCTGACCCGGTTCGGGGCCGAGGTCGTGGTGGCCAAGGGGGCCGGGTGTTGCGGGGCGCTGACACACCACATGGGCAAGACGGGCGAGAGCCATGCGACGGCGGCCAAGAACATCCGCGCCTGGATGGCCGAGATGGACGCCGGGGGCCTTGACGCCATCGTCATCAACACCAGCGGGTGCGGCACGACGGTCAAGGATTACGGGCACATGTTTCGCAACACGCCATTGGCGGCAGATGCGGCGCGGGTCAGTGCGATTGCCCGGGATGTCTCTGAAGTGTTGATGACGCTCGACCTGCCATCGTTGCCCGAAACGGCGACGCGCGTCGCCTATCACGCGGCCTGTTCGTTGCAGCATGGTCAGAAGATCAAGAGCTTTCCCAAAGACCTGTTGAAACGTGCCGGTTTCAGGGTTCTGGAACCCGCCGACAGTCATCTGTGCTGCGGATCGGCGGGCACTTACAACCTGATGCAGCCGGTAATTTCGGGGCAATTGAAGGCGCGCAAGGTCAAGACGCTGGAAGCGGTGCAGCCCGACATCATCGCCGCCGGAAACATCGGCTGCATGTTGCAGATCGGCGGCGCAACCGGGGTGCCCGTGGTTCATACCGTCGAATTGCTTGACTGGGCGACAGGGGGGCCACAGCCACCTGCCCTGACTGCCACAGGCGGTCGCAAACCAGTGGTTCCCATTTTGCGGTGATGCCCTATTGTTGCCGTATCCGTGCGGTAAAGACGCGGGAAATGGCAGGGTTTCACATGTTTCGTTCGATCTTGGTCCTTTGGTTAGGTCTGGCCGTGCAGGCACAGGCACAGGACAGTGCCTTGCACATCTTCCAGACCGGCGATGACAATCGCGGATGGGAGGCTGTCGGGCGGCTGGACATTGATGGCAAGGGATTCTGTACCGGCACGCTGATCGCACCCAATCTGGTATTGACCGCCGCGCACTGCCTGTTTGATCGCGATACGTTGGTGCGGATCGATCCGGCGCGGATCGAATTTCAGGCCGGACTGCGCAATGGTCGCGCACTCGCCTATCGCGGCGTACGACGGGCGGTGACGGATCCGGACTATGTCAATCTCGGCTCGCCGACAGCCGCAAATTCGCGGTTCGATCTGGCATTGCTGGAGCTGGATCAGCCGATCCGGTCGACACAGGTCATCCCATTCATGACCGCTGACCGGATCGCCACCGGGGCCGAAGTTGCCGTGGTGTCCTATGCCCGCAACCGCGAATATGCGGCCGCCTTGCAGGAATTCTGTGGTGTGCTGGGGCAACAGGGCGGGGTTGTTGTCCTGTCCTGCGATGTCGATTTCGGGTCTTCGGGGGCACCGGTCTTCCAGATCACGGATGGGATCGCCAGCATCGTCTCGGTGGTTAGCGCCAAAGCCGAAATGGATGGCCAACAAGTTGCAATCGGCACGGTCCTGGCAGGTCCGCTGGTGCGTTTGCGCGCCTTGCTGGCGACTGGCGTCGGGGTATTTCAGGACGATCCGCCGGCGCAGGTCCGCGTCGTCGGCCCCGGACAGCGCAATGATACGGGTGCCAAATTCGTCACCCCCGGCAACTGATCCTGCGGGGGTTGAAACCGCGAAATCATGTTCCCAGATATGTTGTGTCGGGGTGCCAATCATGGGCCCCGATGGTTGAACAGTCTGGCCCACATGGGAAGGCTGAACATCGTTATCGCTTGAAAAGGATGACCAAATGCGCACTTTTGACCTTGCCCCGCTGTATCGTGCCACCGTTGGTTTCGATCAGATCGCCGATCTGATGGACCGCGTGCTGACCAATGACACGGGCAGCCAAAGCTACCCCCCCTACAACATCGAAAAGACCGGCGACGACGGCTGGCGGATTTCCATTGCCGTTGCCGGATTTTCGGATGCCGACCTGAGTGTCGAAGTCCGCGAGAACGCTCTGCTGGTCAGTGCCACCAAATCCGAGACAGAAGGCGAGCGTGTCTATCTGCATCGCGGCATCGCCACCCGCGCGTTCGAGCGTCGGTTCCATCTGGCGGACCACGTCCGCGTCACAGGGGCTGCGCACGCCGACGGCATGCTGCATATCGACCTTGTGCGCGAAGTGCCCGAAGCGTTGAAACCGCGCCGGATCGAGATCGCAAAGGCGCCGGTTTCCGACGCCAATCTGGTCGAGGGTCAGGCCGTCAACTAAGGCGTTTTGCGTTAGTTTGAACCAGACTTCACCAGAAGATCGGGCAAGGTCTGGTCCTTGTTGAATCGGACGAAACGCAAAACACTTTGGGGCTCGCCCCTAATGCCCGACCGGCCCGGCCTTGCCGCGCGCCGGTCGGCGCATAATCATGACGAGCGGGATCAGCGCCACGCCGATTAGCCCGAGCAGATCAAAGACCTGCGCGTAAGATTTCATTGCCGCCTGTCGCGCGATTTCGCCTGCCAACACAGCAGCACCTTCGCCGCTCTCCGGGGTCAGGCCCAAGGGGGCCAGATAGGCGCGGGCGGCCGGGCTGAATGCCGTCACATGTTCGCCCAGATAGGCGGTGTTGATGCCAATGTTGCGCACCAGAACCGCGCCGACGATTGCGATTCCGATGGATGATCCCAATTGTCGGGTCACGCCGTAAAGCCCCGATGCCTCGTCCTGTCGGCTGCTGTCGATCCGCTCGAACGCCAATGTCGACATCGGCACAAAGACCAACCCCATGCCAAAGCCGCCGACAACCCCCGGCCAGGCCAGTTGCCAGAAATCCGCGTCGAGGTTCAGCGCCCCGGTCATGAAATTGCTGGCGGCGGTCAGGACCAGCCCGATCCCGGCCAGCACGCGCGGATCGAACCGGTTGACCAACACCGCCCCCGTGATGACCATGGAAAACCCGGCCGCAAGCCCGCGCGGAATGAACAGCAGTCCTGCGTCGATTACCGGGTAGCCCAGCAGTCCCTGGACGAACAATGGCAGGATCGCGATACCGCCGAACAGCGACACCGCAAACCCGGCGATGGCCAGATTGGCGGCAGCGAAATTGCGGTCGCCGAACAGGCTCATGTCGATGATGCTGTCGGACCGGGTGAAGCTATGGAACAGAAACGCGATACCGCCGAGGATGGCAAGGATCGCCGCAACCTGAATGAGGTGGGACGTGAACCAATCCTTGCCCTCGCCCTGATCCAGCACGAATTGCAATGCCCCGATGCCCAGCGCCATGAACCCAAGACCGCGCCAGTCGATTTTCAATTTTGTGGGCTTGTCTGCGGGCAGTTCGCCCGCCAGCAGCAGTAGCGCCAGCATCGCGATGGGCAAGTTGACATAGAACACCATGCGCCACGAAAACGCATCCGTCAGCAACGCCCCAAGGGTCGGCCCCATGACCGGGGCGACCACCACGCCAAGGCCGAACAGCGCCATCGCCTGCCCGCGCTTTTCACGCGGGAAGGCATCGAACAGGATGGATTGAGACAGCGGAATGAGGAATGCCCCGAACATCCCCTGCCCCATCCGGAACACAACCAGACTGCCCAGCGACCATGAAAGACCGCAGAGCAAGGAAAACCCGGTGAAGCCGACTACCGATGTCAGGATCAGGGTGCGCCGGCCGACCAGTTTGGCCATGAACCCGGTCAGCGGCATCACCACCACCGCAGCGACGATATAGCTGGTCAGGATCCACGTCGTCTGGTCAGTTGTGGCGCCAAAGGACGCTTTGATATGTGGCAGGGCGACGTTGACGATAGTGCTGTCGAGCACCTCGAGGATCGCGCAAAGCACGACAGCGATGACGATGGCAGTCCGGACTGTCGGGGCAACACCAATGGCGGCGGGTGCGGCAGCGTCGCTCACCTGGCGGCCCCGTCGCCAGTGGTGTCGACGACCACATTGGCGCTGGCCCCGGCGCGCAGGCCTGCGGGCGGGGCATCCAGCGCGATCCGGACCGCAAACCGCTGGGTCACCTTGAC
>JBBKXP010000485.1:0-4179 GCA_037969545.1 Paracoccaceae bacterium
GGGGCGCAGATCGGCACCCGGATCGGGCTCAGGATGAAGGCAGAGCAACTGCGCATCTTGCTGGCGCTGCTCGTTTTGCTGGTCGCGGGCAAGCTGGCACTGGACTTGCTGGTGCAACCGTCCGAACTTTACTCACTGGGCGGGAGCGGGCATTGATGCGGGTCCTGCTTGCCATCCTGATGTTGCTGGCGACGCCGCTGAAGGCCGAAGAAATCGTGCTGGGCCTGAGCCAGGGCGAAGTGTCGATCACGGCGACCTTCAAGGGCTCCGCAATCCTGATCTATGGGGCGATCAAGCGGGAAGGCCCGCCACCACCCGGATCGTTGGGCGTGATCATTGCAGTTTCAGGGCCGCAAGCCCCGGTCGAGGTGCGGCGCAAGGAACGGCGGCTGGGCATCTGGGTCAACACCGACATTATCGATGTCGATTCGGCCCCGTCCTTTTATGCCGTCGCCAGTTCAGGACCGATAAACGAGGTGCTGCGCGACATCGAGGATCTGCGTTACAAGATCACGATCCCGCGCGCGATCCGGTCGGTCGGGGCCAAGATTTCCGGGTCAGAGGAATTCACCAGGGCGCTGATCCGGATTCGCGCCAACGAGGGACTGTATCAGGTTCTGGAAAGCACTGTCGATCTTGAAGAAGATGCGCTGTTCGGGACCGAGATCACGCTGCCGTCGAACCTGACGGAGGGCGAGTATACCGCGCGCATTTTCCTGACCCGCGATGGTGTCGTGGTCGATGAATACGATACCATCATTCCGGTCAACAAAGTCGGGGTCGAACGCTGGCTGTACGAATTGGCCCACAAGAATGCGCTGCTTTATGGTCTGATGTCGATCGCGATCGCGATCGCTGCGGGATGGGGCGCATCGGCGGCGTTTCAACTTTTGCGGCGCTAGGTCGGATCTGCATCATCAGGTGTTGCAACCCCGCAGTCGGTCCCTGATTGATTATCCCCTACCGACAAATGGCATCTTGGTGGCCATGAGTGTCTGAAACAATACGTTCGCCTCGGGCGGCAGGTCGGCCATCCGCAGAACCGCGTCGGCGACTAGCGTGACGTCCATCGTTTCGGGTATCGGCTGTCCGGCGGCTTGGGCGCGGGTGGTCAATGCTGCGACCATCTCGGTTCTGGCATTGCCGATGTCGATCTGACCCGCAGCGATGTCAAAGGGTCGCCCGTCCAGCGCCAGGGTTCTGGTCAGCCCGGTCACCCCGTGTTTCGTTGTCGTATAGGTCACTGACCCCTCGCGCGGTGCATGCGCCGAGATGGACCCGTTGTTGATGATCCGCCCGCCTTGCGGGGTCTGTCGCCGCATTTGCGCAAAGGCGGCGCGGGCGCAAAGGAACATGCCGGTCAGGTTGACCGCCACTGCCCGGTGCCAGTCGTCCACCCTGATTTCGTCGATGGGTGCTGGGGGCGTAAAGATGCCGGCGTTGTTGAAAAGGACGTCGAGGCGGCCGGTTCGGGCGGTAAATGTGTCAAAGGCCGTCGCGACCTGTGCTTCGTCCGTCACGTCGCACGGCAGCGCAATGGCATTCAGGTTGGCCTTTTCCATGTGGGCAAGTTTGTCCGCTGAACGTGCGATCAGCCCAACCTGCCAACCGGCCTTCAGAAACGCCAGCGCCGTCGCCTGACCGATCCCGCCGCTGGCCCCGGTGACGATGGCGGTCTTCATATGTCTTCCTCTGCTGTCAACGACAGTGGGTTGGCGAGCACCGCCAAATCATCCACCCGAAGCGGCCCTGTCGGGCGGGCCAGCCGGTTTCGGACCACCCAGCGCAGTTGGGTTTCGGCGCGGGTAATCGCCACATAGGCCAGCCGTTTCCACAGCGGCTGCCCGGCCTCGACACGACCCATCCGCGCGGCGACGTAGATGTCGGGGGCAAAGACCTGCACGGTGTTCCACTGCGACCCTTGCGCCTTGTGGATCGTTACTGCCGCGCCGTGCAGAAACGTCGCCCCCATCTTTGCCGCAAAGGGGATGAACGGCTCGCCGTCAGCCTCTTGTTCGATCTTGACGATGCTGGCAGCGCTGACCTGCGGGTCTTCGGCGCCAATCACGTGAAGTTGCGAAAATCCCGGTTTTCGACCGGGGCCGAGGTAGATTACCTGGGCCCCTCGGATCAGCCCCCGGGCCTCGAGGTCGAGACGTTTCTTGCGGTGTTTCAGCGGCAGTTCGATACCGTCGCAAACCAGTGGTTCGCCTGCCAGCAGTTCGTCGGCGGGGGCGTCAAAGGCGGCGCGAAAAGCGTGGATCAGCCGGATCCGGGTTACATTCCGCCAGACCAGAACCGGGCTGCGCGCCATCAGATCGGATTCGACCCGCTCTGCCCAGACGACCCTTTCGTCGGATTTGGCGGCGGTTTCGACCATGCCTTCGAAGGCTTGAAAATCGACCTGCGGATCGGCAAGCGCGTGGGCCAGGTCGAGGATCGGGTTGTCGGCGTCCTGGCGATGAACCCGGGTCAGCGTCAGCACGCGCGGCGCGGGCAAACCATCGGACACCATGCCGCCGCCTTCTTCGCCTTTGCCTTTGACCGGGGGAAGCTGGGCGGGGTCGCCGAACAGCAGCAGGGTCGGGAAAATCTCGCGCAGGTCGGCGAACTGTTTTTCATCCAGCATCGAGCTTTCATCGACCAGCCCGATGTCGAGCGGATCTTCACGCCGCTTCCAGCCGGTGATGAAATCCGACCCGCGCAGTCCGGCAGAGGCAAGCGCGGCGGGGATCGAGGCGTTGATCTGATAGGATGCGTAAGCGCGGTCGAGGGCGAGGTCGGTCAGGCCTTCGATCGTCGGACGGTCGCCTTGGCCAGCCAGCCACTCGGCGACTTTTTCGTATTCGGGGTCATAAACGGGGGTGTACAGAATGCGGTGGATCGTGGTCGCGGGCACGCCCTGATTGCGCAGGACGCTGGCGGCCTTGTTTGTCGGCGCAAGGATCGCGAGAGTGCGCCGATCCTTGCGCTTGCGCCCCTCCCAGTCGCCGGAAATGACGTCGACCCCGGCGTCGGTCAGTGCCCGGTAAAGTGCGGCAAGCAGCATTGTCTTGCCTGACCCCGCCTTGCCGATCACCGCCATGACGCTCGATTTATCGTCCTGCGCCGGGGTCAGCAGGTCGTCGTCAAGGTCGATTCCCGCGCTGCGGAGGTTTGCGGCGACGGCATCCCATGCGGCGGCCTGATCGGAGGAGAATGTGAGGGCCGGAGCGTTCATGCCGCGACCCTATCCGGGGTCGGCGGCAGGGGCCAGTCGTCAGGCGGTCAGGCGCTGCGGTTCGGGTGTGCCAAAGGCGCGACTGAACCAGTTGGAGGACAGCGTCGCCGACAGACCGGCTTGCCGCAACAACTGGTCATGGACATGCGCGGAGTAATGCCACAGTCCGACGCTGATCGCGTTCCGGCCCTGTCCGGTGCTGCACAGCACATCGGGCGAGGCGCCGATCATGCGGTAAATGCGCACCATCCGGGAGTCGAAAACGCCGACGAAATGGCGCAGGCCGAAGGCCCGCATCAGTTCGCCGCCGCCCAGCATGAGCGCGGCGGCGATGTTGCCGGCAGCATCGCGGTTCAGGCAGAACCGGGTGCATTCCCAGATCAGCGGACTGGTGATCGCGCCGACATCGGTCAGATCGGCAAAGTGGTCGGCAATCATCGTCGGCCCGGTGGTTGGCAGGAACCGCATCGACCCGCCATGCAGCCCGTCAGGACGCTGCCAGATCACGTAAAGCGGGTTCAGCGCATCATAAGCGTCATGTTCACGGCCAAGGTCGTCAACCTTGACGTCCCAGCCCAACCGGGTGCGGAACTGATCAGCCCGATCGCGCAGCATCGCGTCTCGGAGGGCCGGATAGGTGTCGAGTTGGTCACGGTAGAGGTAACGCAGCATGATAAGTCCCCAGATCGTTCGATGGGGGCACGCTATGACAAGGAGAGTTAACGGCAGCCGAAGACACCGTAACGATGTGCCTATGCCGGCGTTCTGGTCCGTCCGGGCCAGTCGCCGGACGCTGCACGGGTCGCGCCGCCGACGACGATCAGTCCTTCGGACTGGGCCCGGGACACCGCGTGAATGGTGTTTGCCGCCCCCATCTTGAAGCGGGCGCTTTCCACATAGGCACGCAGGGTATGCTCTGAAATCTGGAGCATGTCGGCGAGCTGGCTACGGCTGTAGCC
>JBBKXP010000486.1:0-3300 GCA_037969545.1 Paracoccaceae bacterium
GTTCTAAGGCATCCAAGGCCAAGTCTGTTCGCAATGAGGTAGATGCACGCCACCCGACGATCCGTCGTGCGTAGGCATCAATGACGAAGGCCACATAAACAAACCCGCGCCAGGTCGCCAGTGGAGTAAGAAGCAGGGCGTAGTCGTACTATTTCCCTGCTTCTCCTCCCCGAACCGTACGTGCGCCTCTCAGCGCATACGGCTCTCCATTCAAGCATGGCTCATGGCCATGGCAACATCACGATAGCGAGAGGTGACGGTACTGCGTCCATCGTCCGGACGTAGATACGGATTGATCGACGGGTTGCGCCACCGGAATTGATCTTTACGGCTGGTCACCAGCCGACGAAGTGTGATCCCACAAAGATGACCTTTACCGCTACGACCGAACAGCACCCAGGTCAACGCCGTGCCATCCGCCGGACGCCTGATCCATTGCCGCATGAGCGACTTGATCGACGTGCGGTATTTCCTTGCCAACCAATAGGCCAGTTTCCAGAACACGATTCTGTCCACCTTGCCGTACATGATCGCGGTATAGTCCGTGAAGCGGTAGAAGTTAGCCCAGCCCGCCAGTTGGCGATTAAGCTTTTCTACCAAGTCAATCTTGTTCTCGCTGTAATTGCTCGACAACTCTTTCGTAAGCTTTGCAGCAAAATTCCGGAGTTTATCCTTGGGTATCGTTGTCACGGGTCGCATCGTGCCCCGCGGTCCGCGCTTGCGAAGGATCCGGTGTCCGAGGAAAGTGAATCCGTCGTTGACGTGGGTGACATGGGTTTTCTCCATGTTTAGCGTCAATTTCAGATCGCCCTCCAAGAACGCTCGACACTCTTCACGCACTGCGCTCGCCTGTGCCTTAGTTCCCTTGACGATGACAACAAAGTCATCGGCATAACGGCAATAAGCAACCGCCGGTTTCCATTGCCGTCCCTCGCGGAGCGCAATGGGGCGTTGCTGTTGGATGCCGAAGTTCCAGGCCCAGCGATCTTTTCGCGCTTTCTTTGAAAGGTACTTTGCTTCCAGCCAGTGATCGAACTCGTTGAGAACGATGTTGGACAGAAGCGGCGAGATGACCCCGCCTTGCGGTACACCTTCGCTGGCCGCGCGGAACAATCCCCGATCAACGTGACCGGCTTTGATCATTCGCCAGACCAGGTCCAAGAACCGTCGGTCACAGATCCGTTTTCGTAAACAGCCCATCAGCAGCTTGTGATGCACCGTGTCAAAGTAGCTTGCCAAGTCACCTTCGATGACCCAGCGCCCTTTGTCATAAGTGCTATCCTGCAATTGCAGCTTTACGGTCCGGATGGCGTGATGCACGCTGCGCTCAGGCCGGAACCCGTAGGATACGCAATGGAAGTCGCTTTCCCAGATGGGTTCCATCGCCATGAGCATGGCGCGTTGCACGATCCGATCCCGTAGCGTCGGAATACCCAGCGGTCGTTGCTTGCCATTCGCTTTCGGGATGTAAACACGGCGGGCCGGTTGAGGTTGGTAACTCCCCGCCAATAACGCCGCGCGTAAGCGCGCCAGTTCATCGGCGAGATTGGCCTCAATGGCTTGCTTGTCTATACCGTCGATGCCCGGGGTTTTGGCACCTTTCGATGTCAACGTCACCCGAGCCGCTTCTTGCAACCACGACCGGTCTGCAATGATCCGCAACAGCCGGTCGAACTTGCGTTCTTTGTCCGCTGCAGACCACGTTGCCAGCTTGCGCTGCATTTCACTGATTATCAAAGGTCTTCACCTCTCTACCGTCAGCTAATCCGCCGCACAAGCATCTCGAACTGCTCCCCTTCGCCATGTGATCGGCTTTCCCGATCTCGGACTACTACGAGAGCTCCGCCAGTCCATCGCGCATCGGGGCCACATTCCCTTCGCATCGCTAATGGACCTTCCCCAGTTCACATGTCGGACTCAAGCGCATGGGTGAGGTTGCCGATCGCAATCTTTAACCTTGCTTGCCGCAAGTTGATGCAGGCACCGCGCGCTAACTATGCACACCACGCGGTTCCAAACCATCGCCCTACATGTACGATGGCCATTAGCCAGCTGGCCCATCCGTGTAGCCACCTCGCGCCCACATTCCACCGAATAAGCCGTGTCGGTGAAGGCGATCATTTCAGCCCACAGACGCGTATCAACCGGTTCGTGTTCCTCAACCTTCCCATGCTCAGCCTAGAGACGCATCTTGGCTTAACGACTTCGCCTCACGTCCCATTTCCCACGGGCTTCGTCACCCTGCCAACGTGCAGCAGGTCACCGCCGCTTCGGCTCTCGCTCGCTCATAGCAGCGAGCGGACAATCGATAAACGAACCTCCTTCGTTATCATTTTGTATTCCAGACATGCTCAAGCTCAGGCAACGTCTTCCAGACGTCTCCCGAGGCTGGGCGCACCGAAGGTGATATCGGCCACCCATAATTGGTCCGGCCGTGTCGCGGTGAACGCACGCTTCACCAGGTCCGCAGGCCGTGCCAGCGCCTCGTCCGGGACCGTTGTGCGCCAGCGTTTGCCCCGACGTACGCCGCGCAGACTCAGCTCACGCATCAGCCGAGCGACCGTACAGCGTGCGACCCGCACCGACTCCCGGTTGAGCTGCAACCAGACCTTGCGAGCGCCGTAGACCCGGAGGTTCTCCGACCAGACCCGCTGAACATCAGGCTTCAACTGCAGATCGCGTTGCGTACGCGCTGGCAGCCGCTCCGGGTCACGTTGGCGGGCCCTGTGCTCGTAGTACGTCGATGGGGCAATCGGCAACACCGCGCAGATTGGCTCGACCCCGAAGCGTTCTTTGTGAGCATCGATATAGCCCACCATCATTTCAGTCGGCGGTCGAGCTCCGCCTGGGCGAAAAACGCTGACGCCGTCTTCAATATCTCGTTTGCCCGTTTGAGTTCCTTATTCTCCCGCTCGAGTGCCTTCAGACGTTCCCGATCATCACTCGTCAGACCGGCACGTAGCCCTTGGTCTTGTTCGGCCCGCCGCACCCATTTGCGCAGCGTTTCCGCAGTGCAACCGATCTTCGAGGCGATCGAGGTGAGGGCCGACCATTCCGACTCGTACTCGCCACGATGTTCAAACAGCAGCCTGACAGCCCGTTCCTGGACTTCCGGGGAATAACGTTTTTGTGTTTTCATGACTCCAGTCTCTCAAGGTTTGGAGCCTCCGGGAATCCCGGCGCGATTCAGGATACGCTACTCAAAGCACCGGGCGGTCGAAAGTGGTGGAGAGCGCGCAGCTACAATTTTAGCGAAGAATTCGTTAACTACGTCGAGACTGAAGTACTTACAAAATACCC
>JBBKXP010000487.1:0-3231 GCA_037969545.1 Paracoccaceae bacterium
TACGTACAGCGTATTGCATCGTCAATGTGCCCGCCGCTGCGAACTGTGTTCTGTCGAATGACCGCTCTTCATGTTCGAGCAGTGCCGCTGAATGTCTCTTGTGGGTCGCAAGCAGCCGGTCAAGTTCCTGCCGGTCGTGGCCGGGAGATTTGTCGAATCCGGTTCAAACATCTGTCGAGTACAGCTGTTTCCGATTGCGAGGCTGGTTTCGACCTTTGCCCGCTGCTGGACGGTTGGTTGGCAGTCCCTCTCCGGCAAGAGCCAGCTTGGCGGCATCCAACGGCGGCATCAGCGCGAGCACGCGTCGCAGCATCGGTGTTGGCAGTATCCGCAGGCCGAGAAAGGCGTCGCCGAATCGGAAAGCAGTCGCAAGCACTGAATGGCGTCCAAAAGCGGAAGCGAAAAACAAAGCTCATATCGGAGCGCCGATGCCGGGGTCGATAACCCGGGTGATCGTGGAACCCGGTCAGGCGGTCAACACCGGCGACTTGCTGCTGACGATGGAGGCGATGAAAATGGAGGCCGGAATCCATACCGAACACGATGCCACGGTGAAAGCCATTCATGCGCCCGTCGGCAGTCAGGTGGACGCCAAAGATCTGCTATTGGAGTTTGAAACGTAGGTCGCGTCGATTTGGCGAGAGCCATCAGTTAAACGAGAGATCCGCTTTTAAAGCAAGAAAAAGCGAAGCTTCGAAGGTGCACTCTCGAGCGCCAGTTTCCCTGTCGGCATCCTGATTCGGGGCGTTTCCCCGGCGACGCAGGATGCTAGCCCGGACTTTTCATGAATTGCGTGCGCCCTCGCTTGTCTCTTGACCGCACAAGGAATTCTCTTCAGTTGACCGTAAAGCCCGCTACGGCGCTCCTTCAGATAATCCCTTGTGCAATCAATATCGTGCGCGATCATCGCCCGCATTCATGAAAAGTTCGGGCTAGCTCAGAAATCCCATTCCTGGTTGGTCACAGTCAAATTCGTCCTTACCCGAGGGCCGACAATTTGCCGGAAAACCATGGGTTCTCCAAAACTGCAGCAGGCCGATTTTTCTGGCATAGGCGTGAAAAGCTGGATGATTGCGCGCTTCACTTCCGAACATGCCCCAGACACCCATGAACATCGCGATATCCCAGGCCCAGTTGTCTTTGAACTGCATGGCTTCAAACGCTTTTTCTGTTTCGCCCATCGCAATCAGGCACGGCGGAAACATCACGTTGCCGGTGCCTGAAGCCATCGTCGCGCAGATCAAATCGATGGCGGGCTGGCTGTGTTCAGGTTGATAGAATCCGCGGGCAAGGATCTGCATCTGTGCCTGCGTTGCGGGTATTCGGAATCCATCTTTCATTGCCCGGCTCAGTGACTCAACGGCGCCGTCATGATCGCCGCGTCGATTCAGCTGATTCGCGTGAGGCCAGCAGGCCAGCGGATTGCCGAGACTGACTCCCCTGGCCGCTATTCGTTCGGCCTCTTCATGCTGGCCTATGCACTCCAGCGTGCATGCAAGCAGCACCAGACCATGAGGAAATGCCGGGTCAAGTTCGGTCAGCCGGGTAAAACGACGATGTGCCGACGTCATGTCACCGGCCATAAAACTGCTGTGTCCAACATAAAGGATGGTGGAGAGGTCGTCAGGTTCATTGGCCAGCGCAAGCTCACGCTGTTCGTGCATTTCAGTGAACCGGTTTTGCGAAAGCGCGATCACCGCGCGGAGGGCGTGGGGCTCACCCAGGGCCGGATCCAGCGCCAGCGCCTCTCGGGCAAACTCGTCCACCGCTTCGGCGTTTTCCTTGACGTTTCCAGCACCGTAGGCCGGCGCCAGAAAATGGGCCAGAGCCAAGGCCGACCAGGCGCGGGCAAACAATTTATCGCGCTCCACGGCGGCGCTCAGCAGCGGGATCGCTTTTCCGATATTTTCGCCACCCCTGCGGTAAATCAGCGAGCGCGCCTGAAGGTAGAGATCGTACGCCTCTCTATCGTCGGTGAGTTTCGCCACGATTGGCGCCGTGCGGTCCACTAGAACAATCTTCATTGCGTCGGTAATCGCCCGGGCAATGTCGTCCTGAATCGCAAAGATGTCATCCAGCGTGCGGTCATAGGTTTCAGACCAGAGCTGAAAGCCATTCTCTGCCCGAACCAGCTGCGCGGCGATACGCACGCGGTTGCCCTGTTTTCGAACGGAACCCTCAAGAATTTGCTTTACCTGCAGTTGTCTACCGATGGTGCGTAAATCAACGCCCTTGCCCTTGAAGGAAAATGACGACGTGCGCCCGGCAACGCTGAGGTTTTTGAGTTTCGCCAGCGCACCGAGGATTTCTTCAGCGATGCCGTCCGAGAAATAGGTCTGCTCCGGATCGGACGACATGTTTTCAAACGCCAGCACCGCGATCGACAGCTCGGGCGGCTGAGATTCGCCGGCAGCATTCAAGACCGGAGGCGACTGACCGTCCTGAGTCCCAGCTCGCGCCTGGACGGCCTGCATCAGAGCCGCCGGCAATCCACCATCCATCCAGCTGGACAAGTCGATTAGCTGATATTGCCGAAACCCGAGAGGCGCCTGCGCATCGTCGAGCGCGACCGGTATCAACTTACCCTGGTCGCGGGCCGCTGCCGCTTCGTCCTTCACCCAGGCGGACTTGATGGCGTGGTGAGACCAGCAGACGATGGCCACAGCAGCGCTGTCCAATTCCCGCTCAATGTCTGACGAAAATTCCGCGCCAGCCTCGATATCGCGATCCCACCACACCGACAGGCCGGCCGCTTCAAGGGCTGCGGACAAGCGTTCAACCCTGCTTTGGTCAGCTCGTGCGTAGGATATGAAAACATCAGCCATGGTTAATTTGCACTTTCATTCCTGATGATGTGATCGCCTGGGAACAGAAAAAGCTGGTGCGCCGACACTCGCAACGGTTTATTGAACATCGGTTGCATACATTACTGATGTCTATCAACGGAACGAGGCCCTGTGATTCACAGTAATCGTCGGCAACAATGCACGACGCCGTTGGGCTTGAGGTGCCTTGGCGTCGAAACGCCCGTCGTATTCGGCCACGAGGTGCAGCAACGCAGCATAAGCCGCCGTGTTGAAGTCCAGATCGGATGCCTTGATCTTGTCGAGCGAAGGTATAGGAAATTCAAACGCCCTTTTCTAGCAGTCTGTCGGGTAGGTGGCGGCCGCGCAAGCGCCGTTTTGGGCAAGGATCGGACCTGCGCGAGCGCACTACGGCATCACGTGGGCG
>JBBKXP010000488.1:0-5946 GCA_037969545.1 Paracoccaceae bacterium
GGGGCGCTTTTCGCCTTCATCCTCAGCTGGGATGAGATCGTCGTCACACTGTTCGTGTCCAAGTTCAAAATCTTCACCCTGCCGCGCCGCATGTGGAACGGCATCCGCGAGAATACAGATCCGACTGTGGCTGCAGCCGCCGTGGTCCTTATCGCCATCACTCTGATTGCCTTTGCTGTCTTTGCGCTCATATCGCGGCGCAATGCAATGCGATCGCGCACTTAATGGAGCTAAAGATGAATCCCCAGACATCACACGAGACCGAGCTTCTGCTGAATACCGTGCGCAACTTCATCGAGACCGAGATTTATCCGCATGAGGATATGGTCGACCGCACTGGCGAAGTCCCCGAAGATCTGGGCCGCCAGATCGAGACGCGCGCGAAGGAAGTCGGCCTATACGCTGCAAACCTGCCCGAGCGTGTGGGCGGCGGCGGGTTAAACTATTCAGAAATGGCGGTGATTGAGCGTGAATATGGCAAGACGACCCATGCGCTGCACAGCTGGATCGCTCGCCCCACTGAACTGCTACTGGCCTGCGAGGGCGATCAGATTGAGCGATACCTGACCCCCTGCGTTACCGGCGAGAAGCGCGAGCTTTTCGCCCTGACGGAGCCCGAAGCCGGATCGGACATTATGGGCATGAAATCGCGCGCGGTGCGGGATCGCGACGACTGGATCTTGAACGGATCCAAGCATTTCATTTCCGGTCCCTGCCTACCCAATTTCGCCATCGTCTTTGCGGTCACGGGCGTGGACGAGACAAAGCGGGGCCCGCGCAAGCGCATCACCGCCTTTCTGGTCGATGTGGGCATGCCAGGTTTCGACTGCCGTGAAGGCAACAAATGTGTCAGCTATCGCGGCTACAAGACCTTTCAGCTCAGTTTCGACAATGTTCGGCTGGGACCGGGTCAGGTGCTGGGCGAAGAAGGGCGGGGGCTTGAACTCGCCGGCAAATGGCTAGGCATGGGTCGTGTCTGGGTGGGCGCCACGTGCTGCGGCAAGGCCGAGAGGCTGATGGAAATGGCCACCGACTGGGCCGCGAACCGCAAACAGTTCGGAAAGCCCATTGGCAGCTTTCAGGCGACGGGGTTCCGGCTGGCTGACATGGCCATCGGGCTGAGGGCCGCCGACCTGCTGGTCTCCGACGCCGTCCGGCGCGCCGATGCGGGCCAACTGGTGGATGCCGATGCTGCCATGGTTAAGGTCTTCTGCTCGGAAATGCTGAACAAGGTGGCCGACGACACGGTCCAGATTTACGGCGGAATGGGCTTGATGGAAGAACTGCCGATCCATCGTCTATGGCGCGATTCCCGACTTGAGCGTATCTGGGACGGTACCAGCGAAATCCAGCGCCATATCATCACACGCTCCATCCTGAGGCCGCTCGGGGCATGACGCCGCAGCAGCGTGCCAATTTCGCCCGGCTTCTCAACCCCCGGCACATAGCCTTTGTCGGCGGGACAGATGCGGGCACGGCGATAAAAGAAGCCCGCAGGCGTGGATTTGCTGGTCAGATCTGGGCAGTTAACCCGACCCGAGCCGACTTGGCGGGCGTGCCCTGCGTACGCAGTCTTGACGATTTGCCCGAGGTCCCGGATGCGGCCTATGTCGCTGTTCCTGTCGCCGCCGCGTTCGACGCCGTGGCGCGATTGGCTGCGATGGGGGCGGGCGGTGCCGTGTGCTATTCTGCCGGGTTCAGAGAGGCGGGGCCAGAGGGTGCCGCCGCCGAAGACGCACTGAAACGCGCGGCCGGCAACATGGCCGTAATCGGGCCGAATTGTTATGGGTTGATAAACTATGTCGGCAATTCAGCGCTGTGGTCGTTTGAGCATGGCAGCGCGTCGACCTGTTGCGGCGCGGCCATCGTCACCCAGTCCGGCATGCTTTCGTCTGACATCACGATGAGTCAGCGATCACTGCCGATCGCCTATATGGTTTCGGCAGGCAATCAGACGGTGCTGGGGCTGGAAGACTTCGTGGATGCCTTTGCCGATGACGATGCGGTGCGCGCCATAGGGCTGCATATCGAGGGCTTGCAGGACATTCCGAAATTCGAACGTGCGGCGCTCAAGGCGCTTGCGCAGAGCAAACCCATCGTTGCCCTCAAAACGGGCACGTCGGCCGTTGGTGGCGCATTGACGATCAGCCATACCGGGTCATTGTCAGGGTCCAGGGAACTGTATCAGGCGCTGTTCGAGCGGACCGGTGTCATCAGCGTT
The DNA here is from genome assembly GCA_037969545.1 of Paracoccaceae bacterium. Taxonomy (GTDB): domain Bacteria; phylum Pseudomonadota; class Alphaproteobacteria; order Rhodobacterales; family Rhodobacteraceae; genus JBBKXP01. The sequence goes on from JBBKXP010000488.1 coordinate 2,222, forward strand.
ACCAGCCCGGCGCAATTACTTGAAACCTTGAAATATCTCTGCGTGGTCGGGGCGCCAAAGGGGTTGCGCGTTGCGGGGTTCACCTGTTCAGGGGGCGGGGCGACAATGCTGGCCGATCACGCCGAAGGCATCGGGCTGGAGTTTCCCACCATTGCGCAAGGCGCAGCGGGGCGATTGAAGGCCATGCTGCCCAGCATTGCCACCGTCTCGAACCCGCTAGATTACACGACGCCCATATGGGGGCAGTTCGAGCGCACAAAACCCGTCTTCGCCGCTACGATGCAGGCCGTCGGGGCCGATTGCGCGCTGCTGGTGCAGGATTACCCTCTTCCGGGGCTGGACCAGTCCAAGGTGTACTATCAGAACGACGCCGCCGCCTTTGCCGAGGCGGCGGCGGAACAGGGTCTGCCCGCCGCGATCTGCGCCACCCTGCCGGAAAACCTCGACGCCGACACGCGCGCGCTATTGATTCAAATGGGTGTCGCCCCGATGCAGGGCCTTCACGAGACGTTGAACGCCATCGCCGCCGCCGCAGGTTGGACTATCGCCAGGACGCGTATTCTGGGCAATCGGCCCGCTTCGCTGAAGGTAAGTGTGCCAGACGGGTCGCCCAGAATGCTGACCGAGGACGAGGGCAAGGCGTGGGTGAAGGCGGCGGGACTGCCGGTGCCCGAGGGGCGCACCGTTGCGGCGACAGAGGCGGCCGACGCGGCAGACGCCATAGGCTATCCCGTCGTCCTCAAGATGATGGGCGAGAAGCTGGCGCACAAGACCGAGGCTGGTGCCGTCATGGTCGGGTTGGACAGCTTCGACGCGGTAGCGCGTGCTGTGCGAATGATGCAGGACCGGGTTGCCGCCAGCGACCCCGACGCGGTGACGGACAGGTTTCTGGTCGAAAAAATGTTGCCCATACCCCTTGCCGAATTGCTTGTCGGGCTCAGGCGCGATCCGCAGTTCGGCTATGCGCTGACCTTGGGCAGCGGCGGTGTTCTTGTTGAACTGGTGGGGGACTCCCGAACACTCCTCTTGCCCTGCGCGCAAGCGGACATCGAAACTGCGTTGGCATCGCTGAAGGTGGCGAGACTGCTTGCGGGCTATCGGGGCGGCGAGCCGGCGGATCTGAAGCGCATCGCGTCTGATTTGTATGGGTTCTGCATGGCGATGTTGGCGGGCGAGGACAGTTTTGAAGAGGTCGAGATCAATCCGCTCTTCGTCTATCCGGCGGGAGTCGTCGCCGTGGACGTATTGATGCGTCGCACTGGGTATAACTTAGCCCGCTCAATAGGCTAGCTGACGATCGCCAGATCAGTCTGAACCGGAATTTTCGCTGTCCAATATTGCGTTGACCTCATTGGCGGTACGGAACGCCTCGACCATTGCGGGAACTCCGCAATAGGCGGCAACCTAGACGATCGTCGCGCGCAGTTCGTACTGCGTTGCGCCGTTGCGGATCCCGCGCCGAAAATGGGTGCAGAATTCATACGTCCGACCTAGCGCAGCAAGCATACCCAGATTGATCAGGCTGCGCTGCTTGCGCTCGAGAGCATCGTCGCTCCAAACCATGCCCCAACAATACTCGTTCAGAACGTCCTGAAAGGGGCGTGAAAACGCAGTGGCGTTATCCATCGTCCGATCCACATATTCGGCGCCCAGAACCTCACGCCGAGCAGTTGCGCCGTTGTTTGGAAGGCGATCATCTATTTCTAATCTCCGCTTGTTGACAGTTCATACGATGTTTAGCAGCACAGTGGCGAAACGAAAGGGTTTGAACGGGCTACCGCCATATCAGATCAGCTGCCGTGCGTACCACTGCGCAAAAGACGCCACGTTCGATTCGAGAAGAGGATGCACACGGCCCTGCATGGCGAAGGGCGAATTGAGGCCCATCTGCTGGTTTTCGAGCGCTGGAATATCCTCGGCGATGGCCGCGTCCAGACGCTCGTAATAATGCGCCACCTTATCCTCGAACCCCAGTTGCGCGACCACGTCCTTGGGGAAACATGCGGTCATGGTCACATGGCAACGACGCGCGTCGATCGGAGCAGCTTCATAGATCCAAATCGCATCGCGGCCTGCGGCGAAGGCCATATTTGGAAAGACCCAAGTGTATCGTACCCCGTTTGAAACAGCCGGGTTCAGGCCCGGCATGGCCGGCAATGCGTGGTCCTGCTGTCCTGCCAGCAAGCCGCCCGTGCCTTCGGTCACGCCGTATTGCGTGGCGTACTCGCCGCTGACTTGGTCGCCGGGTTCCGGGCGGTTATAGAGCGAGTTGACGGTATCGGGGTGGACGAAGGGCAAGTGGTAGTATTCGTCAAATACGTCGAGAAACACCTTCCAGTTACAGTTCACGTCGAATGACCGCCGTCGCGTCGGCACCAATGAATCCATCGGCCAAGGCGCGTGGATTTCGGCAAAGTCACCCAGTTGATCCTCCAGCGCGGGAGTTTCGGGATCAAGGCAGACAAAGGCGAGCCCGTTGGATTCGGCGGCTTTGAATTCAATCAACCCGTATTGCGATTTGTCGAAATCCTCGATCTCGTCTGAATGCGGCACGCCCACCAGAGTGCCGTCCAGCTTATAGCTCCAGCAGTGGAAAGGGCATTTGATGCCGCGGCAGTTGCCTTCGCCCTCCAGCAGGCGGGCACCGCGGTGACGGCATGAATTGGCAAAGGCGCGCAGTACGCCCTCCTTGTCGCGCAGGACAATTAGGGGAACGTCGGCGATCGTGATAGTCTCGTAATCTCCGGATTGTTTGAAGCGCCCGGCATGGCCGATACCAATCCACTTTCGCCGAAAGATTGCGGCGGTTTCGCGTTCGCGGAATGCCTCGTCGCTATAGCATAGGGGCGGCAGGCAACTGGCTTTCTCAGCGGGGGCGATGCAATTGGCAAGCTGATCGTCCACGGTGCCGGTCCCATTGATCGCTGGTACGCTGTGTTTTCTGTCGAGCATCCTGCTCTCCGTAGATGAAAGAGGTTATGGAGGTCAGGCCGCCTGAAGGCGCGATTGCGCCAGCGAAGTGTCGACCAGCGGCACACGCACGCCGGGCCGGATCACGGCTTTGTCGTAGGGGGCACGCCTGAAAACTTCGGCGACCAGACGGCGGAAAAAATCAAGCGGCAGGCTTTGGTATTCGGGATCGAACGCCTGCTGATCCCATCGCTCGCAGAATACTGCGCAGTCGTCGAAATAGGGATTGTCGCGGTATCGCTCGCGCACATTCGGATCCTGGCCCATCTGCGCCGCGTAATAGAATTTCTGAAAATCGCCGTGCTGCTTGACCGTCCAGCTGCATTGTTCCCGCACGAAAGGGCGCAGGATCAGCGCCGCATATTCATCGTGGTCATAGGGCGAATGGATGTCGCCGATATCGTGTAACAGGGCGCTGACGACCCAGTCGGTATCGGCACCATCCCGCCACGCGCGCGTCGCCGTTTGCAGGCAATGCTCCAGCCTCGTCAACTGAAAACCCGACATCGCGGTTTCAAGTTTTTCCAACGTTCCCAGCAGACGCTCGCCGACCTGCGAGGCATAGGTGATCTCGCATTCTTCCAGAAACTCGTAATCGTTGCGATCACCGTCGGCGAGTTTGCGAAACTTCACTGTCTGCACGGCCTGGCTCCTTGGCTGGGGAATTGCCGGAAAAGAGTCCGGCGGAGTCGTCATCCAAAATGCTGATCCGTTTGTGAGTCTGCGACAACCGATAGTTTTACACTCATTGACAT
>JBBKXP010000489.1:0-21455 GCA_037969545.1 Paracoccaceae bacterium
ATCCGGTGGACATAATCCTCGGCATGGCTTGGCACGTCAAAGTTGAGCACATGGCTCACCGCCGGAATATCCAGACCACGCGCCGCCACATCCGACGCCACCAGAAACCGGATCGACCCGTCGCGGAAACCGTCGAGCGTCCGGGTGCGATGGCTTTGATCCAGATCGCCGTGGATTGGTTCGGCGTTCAGTCCATGTTTCTTCAACGACTTGGCGACGATATCCACATCCGACTTGCGATTGCAAAAGATGATCGCGTTGGTGCAATTCGCGCCCTCGCCGGCAATAATCGCCCGCAGAAGATCCCGCTTTTCGCCCGGTTCGGCATCCTTGCGTGAGCCGCGGAACATGATCACGCCCTGCTTGATATTCTCGCCCGTCGTCGCGGCACGGGCCACCTCGATTTTGGCGGGATTGGACAGGAACGTATTTGTGATCCGCTCGATCTCGGGCGCCATCGTGGCGCTAAAGAACAGAGTTTGACGGGTCAGCGGCGGGATCAAGCCAAAAATCCGCTCGATATCGGGAATGAACCCCATGTCGAGCATTCGGTCGGCCTCGTCGACCACCATGATCTTGACGTCCGACAGGATCAGCTTGCCGCGTTCGAAATGGTCGAGCATTCGGCCCGGCGTCGCAATCAAAACGTCGACGCCCTTGTCGATCAGCCGGTCCTGATCCTTGAAACTGACGCCGCCGATCAGCAGCGCCTTGGTCAGCTTGGTGTATTTGGCATAGGTGTCAAAGTTTTCGGCCACCTGTGCGGCCAGTTCCCTGGTCGGGCACAACACCAGGCTGCGCGGCATCCGCGCCCGTGCCCGACCGCGCCCCAGCAGGGTGATCATCGGCATCACGAATGCCGCCGTCTTGCCGGTGCCGGTCTGGGCAATGCCCAGCACGTCGCGCCCTTCAAGTGCTGCCGGAATTGCACCGGCTTGAATCGGGGTCGGGGTTTCATAACCGGCATCGCCGATGGCTTTGAGAACCTTGGGGTCAAGGTTCAGATCACTGAATTTCGTCATGGGGCCCTTTCGAAGTTGCGGCACATGATGGCCGCAAGATCGCGCGGCCCGCCCGACCGGATTGTCTGGGCGTTCGACTTGACCCGCCTTTAGGCCCGAAATCACAAAAGGTCAAGGAGGCCAAGGCAATGCCAACCGCGGTGCATACCCGTTGCGCAATACGGCAAGGATCGGTTTGGGCGTCAGCACGGTAACGTGACCGCTCGGTCGCGGCGCGGCGGGCCCATATCCGGCAGGGGCATAGGGCAGGGCGCCAGCGTCAGTCAGCAGGTGTGGTGTTTTGCCGATCACGACAAAGGCTCCGTTCGGCAGGCTTTCAGCGGTGCCAAGGTGGTGGCGCATCTTGCGGGCACCGGGCATGGCCCGGGCGGCGTGCAGGGTGGCATCCATCTGCGGCGCGGTTGGCGTATCCCGGGTCGCCCGGCCCCATGCCGCCTGAAATCCAACGAAATCGGCGCGGCGGCAATAGGCGCACGGCCGATGCCCGGCGGCAAGCGCGACAGCCTCGTCCAGAAAGAACAGTTCGGTCCAGCTGCGCCCGGTCATCGGAACCCGGTGATGGTCTTTGAATGCCAGTTCACAACACACCCATGCCCGGTGTGCCCAAAGCGCCGGGCCTAGGGTGCGTTCGGCACGATGCAGGATACCGCGATTGCCCGTCAGTGTGCCGCGCGCCGGGTCGGCGATGATCCGGCCATCAGGGGTCACGCGATTCTGCAGGGGCATCGGGATTCCTCTGGAACGCAAACGCCACTAGTGCGTTAGTCCATCTGAACAGTCAAAAGGTGGACAGACAATGATCAAGAAACATGGATCGGCCAAATGGAGCGGCGGTATCAAGGATGGCGAAGGTCAGGTTTCAACAGAAACCGGGGTGCTTTCAGATCAACCATACGGCTTCAAGAACCGTTTTGAAGGTGTCAAGGGCACCAACCCCGAAGAATTGATCGGCGCGGCGCACGCCGCCTGCTACGCGATGGCGATGAGCGGCGGTTTTGAAGACAACGGATCCAAGGCAACTAGCATCGACGTCAAATCGACGGTGTCGCTGGAACCCGATGGCGATGGCTTTTCAATCACCAAGATCCATCTGACCGTGAGCGCAAGCGCCCCGAACATCGACGAGGCGACCTTCCAGAAGATCGCGCAGGAAACCAAGGACGGCTGCCCCGTCAGCAAGGTTCTCAAGGGCGCAGAAATCACGATGGACGCAAAACTGGTCTGACGCCAAGGGTTCAGACCATCATCTCTTTGGTCGCGGTCAGCCGGACATCCGGGTAATCGCGGCCAACCCTGTCGATATCCCATTGCAGACGCGTCAGATACACCAGATCGCCATCGTTGTCGGTCGCCATGTGCTGCTTGTTTGCGCTGCTGAATTTCTCGACGGCCTGCCTGTCTCCCTTCACCCAACGCGCACTGGTGAACTGCGACCCCTCGAACCGGACGGGCAGACCATATTCCAGCTCGATCCGGCTGGACAGCACCTCGAACTGCAAGGCACCGACGACGCCGACGATGAAGCCGGATCCAAACGTCGGTTTGAACACCTTGGCGGCGCCCTCTTCGGCGAATTGCATCAGGGCCTTTTCCAGATGCTTGGATTTGAGCGGATCACCGGCGCGGGCGGTCTGCAGCAATTCCGGCGCGAACGACGGGATGCCGGTCACCCGGATCACTTCGCCCTCGGTCAAGGTGTCGCCGATACGCAACTGGCCGTGGTTGGGGATGCCGATGATATCGCCTGCCCAGGCCTCTTCGGCCAGCGCACGGTCAGCCGCCAGAAAGAGGACCGGGTTGCCAATTGCCATGACCTTGTTCGACCGCACATGAGTTAATTTCATTCCGCGTTCGAAATGCCCCGAGGCCAGGCGGACAAACGCGACGCGATCGCGGTGTTTGGGGTCCATATTCGCCTGCACCTTGAAGACAAAGCCGGAAACCGTTGTTTCCTCGGGAAAAATAGGGCGCGGCTCGGCCTTTTGCGGCTGCGGTTCGGGGCCATAGGTGCCGATCCCGTTCATCAGTTCGCGCACCCCGAACGAATTGATCGCCGAACCGAACCAGATCGGCGTCATGGACCCCTCAAGTACCGCCTTGTGATCAAGCGGCGGCAAAAGTTCCCGCGCCATCTCGACCCCTTCCAGAAACTTTTCCAACAGATCGGCAGGCACGTGATTCGCCAGAAGAGGGTCGTTCAAGCCTTTGATTTCAATTGATGCTGCAACCTTGTTGCGATCCGCCCGGTCCATCAGTTCCAACCTGTCACGCAACAGATCGTAGCAGCCGATGAATTCGCGTCCGGTGCCGATCGGCCAAGATGCCGGAGTCACGTCGATCGCCAGATTTTCCTGGATTTCGTCGATGATCTCGAACGTATCCCGGCTTTCGCGGTCCATCTTGTTGCAGAACGTCAGGATCGGCAGATCACGCAGGCGGCAGACCTCGAACAGCTTTCGCGTTTGACTTTCCACCCCCTTGGCGCCGTCTATCACCATGACCGCGGCATCGACGGCGGTCAGAGTCCGATAGGTATCTTCGGAAAAATCGCTGTGCCCGGGAGTATCAACAAGATTAAACCGGAAGTCATTGAAATCAAAAGACATCGCCGAGGCTGACACGGAAATGCCCCGATCCTTTTCCATCTGCATGAAATCTGACCGGGTCCGCCGCGCCACGCCCATGGCGCGCACTTGCCCCGCCATCTGGATCGCACCGCCGAAAAGCAGGAATTTTTCCGTCAGCGTCGTCTTGCCAGCGTCGGGATGCGAAATGATCGCAAAGGTCCGGCGGCGGGCGATTTCGGCGGGCAAGGCAGGGCGGTTGGACATGGTGCGTCCCTCTAGCGCGGGTCGCAGGAAAGGGCAATCCGCTTGGCGACTTGGCGACTTGGCGGATCAGGCGAACTGATTCGGTCGGTAACGCTGATTTGGTGGAGACCACCTGTGCGCTATTTCCGTCAACGCCGGACCGATTGTCGGCGGTTATCGTCAAGATCCCGAAAACGGCAGGACACTGTTTCATTTTCGACCGGGGTTTCTCAGGATCTTGGCCGCAAGGACTGAATTAGCTTGCGAATCAGACGGATGAGAGAGACCGATTAGTCCATTGTCACATAGACGCTTCCTTCGATCGGTTGCAGTCCTTGGATGGTGAAAATGGTGTATCACGGCATTCTGCGCCGTTACGTGTCAGGGAGACGATGATGACTGTCGAAAGAACCTGCCTATTCTTCATTTCTGTCTTCGCTCTTCACGGACTTTCCGCTTGTAGCGGCGGCGGCGGGGCGACACCCGCTATCACCGCGTCGGGCGATCCTGCGGCCTATTATTCTTCGACTCAGGCAGCCCAAGTCGCGATGGAAAGGACCGTGTTTGGTAATGCCGCCACTGGGGCGCCTGGCTATCCTAATTCCGCATTCAAAGCCATACCGACCTCGGGTACTGCGACCTACAAAGGTTTTGCTCAGGTCGACTTTTACCCGACAGGGGAACAGATCCCGACGCGCACAGTGCTGGGGAATGGAACCATTGCGGCGAATTTTGCCAGCAACACCATGACGGGATCGTATTCCAATTTCACTGGGACGGCGTTGGATCCGGCGGGAAACCAACTTGCCGGTCCGGCCGCCTACTATGCTGGGACACTGAACGTCGCAAACGGGTGCATTGGAAACGCCGCTGGTTGTGCGAATGTCACGAGACCCAATCAGTTCTCGGGCGCACTTTCGGGGACCCTGACCGGAGAAGGCAACACGATCAACATCGATCATGACTTTCTTGGCAACTTCCGAGGCTCGCCAATCGTTGCCGTTGAGGCCCTGGGCGTCACGAACCTGACGACGATCAACGGCACCCAAGTGGATAGTGCACTTTATATAATCGGCCAGAGATAGGTCGATCCTAGCTGCTTGAGGCCTTTCTGAGCAGGTCCACCGCATCGGGTTTCATCAGCAGGCTCTCTTTGACCTCGTAGTCTTGGTGCACCCGATGGCCGTGGCCGCGCCCGGCAACGTCATCGGGCAGCGCCGCACGGGTGCGCGGGTCGATCAGCAGGGATTCGGCAGCGATCCCCTCGGCATAGATGATCTGGTGTTCGTCGAACAGAAGCTGAAAGTAGTCGACGAAACCGCCGTCCTGAACCACCACAGTGTCGCCGTTGACCAAATGGCGGACCTTGACCAGAACTTCAGACCGGCCGGCGCCCAGCCGATCTTCGCGCTGGTAGACGAATAGCCGGTGGTCGGGGCTGACAAGCAGGTCGTTGGTGTTGTGCAGTGCCCCCTTTCGGATGACGACCGGTGCAAATGCGCCGATTGCCCGTAGTGTTGTCTGGCCGATCCAGCGCACCGCTTGCGGACCGTCATCGCGGGTCAGAACCTTTTCACCAACCTTGAGGTCTTCGATTGGCACCTGCGCGCCCGAGCCAAGCGTGATATGGGTGCCTCGCGTGAACGACACGCAGGCAACCGTCGCCAACCGGTTCGGCGCTGCGTCACGGTCGACCCCGACCAGCCGGTAATCTGTATCCGGCACCAACACCGCCAGCGGCAAAAGATAGGTTTCGATCACCGCGCCGTCCTGCACCTCGACCAGGACCAGACCCTCGTAAGTCGAACTGTCCGGCGCCATCAGAGTGATGCAGCAATCCAGGTAGACCGCATTTTGTGGCTGCCCCAGTTCCGATTCCGGTGCCACCAGAAACCCCTGCGCACTTTCGTTGATCACCAGGCCAAGCCGCCGTCGTGACGCTCTGTCAGTCAGTTGATAGACATCGTCTGGCACAAGTTCATCTGCAAATGAAATTCCGTCACCGCGTGCCACACCGTCGGTGACGACAAAATTGGCTGACCGATAGACTGGCAGAGTCTGGGTCGGCGCAGGTGCAATCGGGTCTGACATCGCGGCAGTCTTACAACAAACTGCTCCGGACTGTCGATAAACCAGACATTCGCACCACAATCGTCAACGATTCACCATAGCGCGACCGATTGTTGCTGGTTGCCGCACATGTTACTGCGACCTCGAACAGGTCAGGAGGCAACAATGGATTTGGGAATCAGGGGCAAGCGGGCGCTGGTTTGTGCATCAAGCAAGGGTCTGGGCCGTGGATGCGCCGCAGCTTTGGCCGAAGCAGGGGTCGATCTGGTGATGAACGCTCGCGGTGCCGAAGCACTTGAAAGCGCTGCCGCCGACATCCGCACCGCCTTTGGCGTGAGCGTCGTCACCGTGGCCGCCGATATCACCACAGAGGCCGGGCGGGCCGAAGTTCTGGCCGCTGCGGGCCACGTCGACATCCTTGTTACCAACGCGGGCGGTCCGCCGCCGGGCATCTGGTCGGACTGGGACCGCGAGGACTTTATCAAGGCGCTGGACGCCAACATGCTGACCCCCATCGCGCTGATGAAGGTGCTGCTTCCCGGCATGATGGAGCGCGGCTGGGGCCGCGTCGTCAACATCACCTCGCAGGCGGTCAAATCGCCCAATGCGGCGCTGGGTCTGTCCAATGCCGCCCGCACCGGGCTGACCGGTTATGTCGCGGGAACCTCGCGCCAGGTTGCCGACAAGGGCGTAACGATCAACAACCTGCTCCCCGGTATCCATGCCACTGACAGGGCGGTCAGCCTTGATACGAGTGTGACCAAGGCTCAAGGCATCTCGATGGACGAGGCAAAGGCACAGCGCACCGCCACGATCCCGGCCCGCCGCTATGGAACGGCGGCAGAATTCGGCGCGATGTGCGCATTTTTGTGCAGCCAGCACGCCGGGTTCATTGTTGGCCAGAATATTCTGCTGGACGGCGGTTCGACAAACGCGACGATCTGATGCGGTTGTCCTACGTGTCGCACGCCGAAGTCATGATTGATCCGGCTGTGCCGGTGCCCGAATGGCGGCTGTCGAACCTTGGGCGGGCCCGGACAACAGCACTTGCCGCGCGGGGTTGGCCGGGTCCGCTGTTCCGGATCGTCACAAGTCCAGAGCGCAAGGCCCGCGAGACCGCCGAAATTCTCGCGGCACCCTTGACGATCGTGCCGGTGCTGGCCCCCAACACCGCCGAAATCGACCGGTCATCCACCGGCTATGTCCCGCATGCCCGGCATGAAGCGTTAGCCGACGCCATGTTTTCATCGCCCGAATTCAGTGCAGCGGGCTGGGAACGTGCGGTGGACGCTCAACGTCGGATGGCGGGCGCCCTGCAGCGGTTACAGCAGGATTCCGGCGATTTGGTCATGGTCGGACACGGCGGCGTCGGTACACTTCTCTGGTGTCACGTCACGGGTAGTGCGATCAGCCGGGCCGAAGATCAGCCCTGCGGCGGGCATGTCTGGCAGGTTGACCTTTCCGGCACCGACGCGCGCGTCATCCACCGCTGGCGACTCTTTGAACAGTTCGGGCAGGTTTGACACTGGGTATTGCCCCGGTCTCGCCCGAAGAAGCCAACCCTTGTTCTTGGAGGGGCGGATTGCTAGACCTTGGCCGGATACCCGATGACTTTGGTCGGAAATAGGATTCCGTTTGCCAGAAACCCCCAGTCCCATTGCACCCCGACTAGAGGTTCGCAGCCTGACGCGCGTATTTGCCGGGCGACGGGTCGTCGATGATGTCAGCCTGAGCGTGATGCCGGGGCAGGTGACGTGCCTGCTGGGGCCGTCGGGCTGTGGCAAATCAACAACGCTGCGAATGATCGCCGGGGTGGATACCCAGGACGGCGGCACGATCAGCGTGGACGGCCAGGTGATCAGCGACGATGGCCATCACCTGCCCCCCGAAAAGCGCGGCATCGGTCTGATGTTTCAGGACTTTGCCCTGTTTCCGCATCTGGACGTGGCGGCCAACGTCGCCTTTGGGCTGAATGGCCGGCGCGGCGACACCACGGCACGGGTGCGCGACCTGTTGAGCAGGGTCGGCATGGCCCGCCATATCGGCGATTATCCGCATCACCTGTCGGGGGGCGAACAGCAACGTGTGGCGCTGGCCCGCGCCCTTGCGCCCCGGCCCCGCATCCTGCTGATGGACGAGCCGTTTTCCGGCCTTGATGACCGCTTGCGCGACGATATCCGTGACGAAACGCTGGCAGTGCTGAAGGACGAAGGTACAGCGGTGCTGCTGGTCACGCACGAGCCCGCCGAGGCGATGCGCATGGCTGACGAAATCGCCCTGATGCGCGACGGTCGAATTGTCCAGCGCGGCGCCCCCTACAACATCTACAACGCACCATCGGATCTGGCGGCGGCCGCGTTCTTCAGTGATGTCAATGTGATCACCGGCACCGTCCAGGGTGCGCTGATCGAAACGGCCTTCGGACAATTTCTGGCACCAGGTTTCGCCGACGGCAAAACGGTCAGCATCGTGATCCGCCCGCAGCACCTGAAAATCGACTTTGACCGCGACGGGCGGGGGCCGAACCCGACGACGGCCGAGGGCACTCCGGCACGTGGCGTGGTGTCGCGGGCGCGGTTTCTTGGATCGGAAAGTATCGTTGAATTCCGGATGGATTTCGACGGCTCGACTCTTCGGGCAGCAGTGCCGTCGGTGTTCCTGCCCAAACCCGGCACGCCACTTTGGCTGATGATCCGGCGCGACAAGTGTTTCGTGTTTCCGGCGACTCAGGGCGCGTAATCGCGCAACCGCTTGCCGACCTCGTCAACGAACAACCCTGGCAGCAGGCGCAGGTCGCCGATCTGGTCGACCCTGATGTCAGCAAACCCGCGCCGTGTTTCACACCAGACGATGCAGGTCCACAGCCGCCCCCAATAGTCGAGCTTGAGCGGGCGCACGGTCCGTGTTTCGCCGTCAACCGTCAGTGTGAGCTTTTGTCGGCCGCGCAGCGCCTGCCGGATCGTCGGCAGATATTGAAATCCGCGCGCCGCATCCGCAAACGGATAGACCGCAAAGCCATATCCGGCGGGGGCATGTGCGCGATCTTCGGGCATCACCGCGTCCAGCTTGGCCGACAGGCTGCGGGCGGCGGTCGACAGTTCCGGGTCCGCGCCCTTACCGACAGCCATCAGGCCGATATGCAGCGCCTCGACCTCGGTCATTGTCAGGTTCAGGGGGGGCAGGGTGATCGCCGCGGTGACGTGGTAGCCGATGCCTCGCTCGCCGGCGACCGGCACGCCGGATGCCGCCAGCACCTCCATGTCGCGGTAGACAGTGCGCAGGGATACATCCATTGCTGCCGCCAGATCGGCCGCCTTGTGCAACTGTCCGTCACGCAGATGCTGGATCAGACGCATGAGTCGGTCGGCGCGGCGCATTTTCTCTCCTTGGACTATACGCAGTTTTGTCAATTTTCCGGCAGTTGACAAGTTTCTGACACGAATATCGACAAACCCTTGTGAAAAAGGGGTTTTGCAGCGCCATTTGGGCCTTTCCGCCGCTGCCCCTTGAGCCTATCTAGAGGGTCTGATGGTGCAGGCGGCCACCTGGCCCCCGATGATGGAGAATCAACATGCTGAACAACATTGGTCTGCCGGGCCTGCTGCTGATCGCGGTCGTGGTGCTGGTGCTATTCGGGCGCGGCAAGATTTCGTCGCTGATGGGCGAGGTCGGCAAGGGTATCACCGCCTTCAAGCGCGGCGTCGATGACAGCAAGAAAGAACTTGAGGATTCGCTGGCCGACGCAAAAGACGTGACCCCGACCAAGGACAGCGACAAAGTCTGACTGGGTCTTGGGTTGACGGAGGGCGCAGATGTTCGGACTTGGCGGCGGCGAGATGATCGTGATCGGAGTCGTGGCGTTGATCGTCGTCGGCCCGAAAGACCTTCCCAACCTGTTTCGCTCTGTCGGCGAATTCACCGGCAAGGCCCGGGTGATGGCGCGCGAATTTTCCCGCGCAATGGAAGCGGCGGCAGATGAAAGCGGCGTCAGAGACATTTCGAAAACCATCCGCGCGGCGGCAAATCCGCAGAAATTCGGTACCGACAAGATCCGTGAAGCGACCGGCATGAATGCCTTTAAATCGGGCAGCGCGACCGAGACCCTGTCCAAGGAACGCGCCGAGGCCAAGGCAAAGATTTCCAATGCGACTGCCGCCGCCGCCACTGCCCGACACGAGCGCGAAGCGGCAGCGGCCACAGCCGCCGAAATGGCAGCAGATGCGGATCTGGAACCGGTTGCGTCGAAAACCGCAAACAAACCCCGTGCCAAGACCGCCCACCGGACCGCAGCCAAAGCCAACTGGAAACCAACGGCAAAAGCGGCGCCCAAAACCGCTGCCAAACCCCGCGCCAAACCGAAGCCGAAATCAAAGGCCGCTGGATGAGCCCTGCCGATGACATCGAGGACAGTGCCGCGCCGCTGATCGAACACCTTGCGGAACTGCGCACCCGACTGATCCGGTCGGCGCTGGCTTTCGTCGTCGGCATGGTGATCTGCTTCAGTTTCGGCTCGGCGCTGCTTGATTTTCTGCTTGGGCCAATCGAAAAGACGATGCGCGCCTTGGGCAACGCCAACCCTGTGATGCAATACACCGCACCGCAAGAGTATTTTTTCACCCTGATCAGCATCTCGATGGTTGGCGGTCTGGTCCTGGCATTCCCGGTAATCTCCTATCAACTTTGGCGGTTCGTGGCGCCGGGATTGTATCGCAATGAAAAGGGCGCCTTTCTGCCGTTCCTCATTGCCTCGCCCGTCTTGTTTTTGCTGGGGGCGGCCTTTGCCCAATATGTCGTGATCCCGCTGGCGATGGCGTTTTTTCTGGGCTTTGCCGACCTGCCGTCTTTCGTCGCCGCCATCATGCAGGGACAGGACAACACGACCACGATCCGCGACAGCGGAATTGACATCGTGTTCAATGGCAAGGTCAATGAAAGCCTTGATATCACGCTCAAAATGATCGTCGCCTTCGGCCTTTGCTTTCAACTGCCGGTTCTGTTGACCCTGATGGGGATCGCCGGCCTCGCCTCGGCACGTGGATTGCGCAACATGCGCAAATACGCCGTTGTGGGCATCCTGATCGTCGCCGCCATCGTCACGCCACCGGATGTGACGACGCAGATCATCCTGTTCACTGTCGTTTATGCGCTTTACGAGATTTCGATCCATCTTGTGATGGCGGTCGAGCGGCGCAAGGATGCGCGTGCCCGTGCCGACGGTGTGATCGGCGAAGGCGAAAGCCTGTTCGACGTGCCCGACGATGAGCCCGAGGATGAGGGCAAGGCGTGAACGACGACGCGCTGACCCGGATCGCGGCGGCGCTGGAACGGCTGGCCCCGGCACCGGCGGCCTTGCCGGATTTCGCCTCTGCAAACGCCTTCGTTTGGCACCCTGACCCGGATCGGCTGGTGCCGGTTGAACGGGTCAACCGGGTCGACATTGCGCTGCTGCTCGGGGTTGATCGGGCCCGCGACACTTTGTTGGCGAACACTGCCCAGTTCGCCCGTGGTCTGCCCGCCAACAACGCCTTGCTGTGGGGAGCCCGCGGCATGGGAAAGTCCAGCCTGGTCAAGGCTGTCCACGGCGCCCTGCAGGCAGATCATGAGAACCTCAAGATCGTCGAGTTCCAGCGCGAGGACTTGCCAAGCATCGGCCGTTGCCTTGCCATGCTGCGTCGCGCCACGCAGCGATTCATCCTGTTTTGCGATGACCTGTCTTTCGGCCATGACGATTCAAACTACAAGTCGCTCAAGGCCGTGCTGGATGGCGGGGTTGAGGGGCGTCCCGACAACGTGGTGCTTTATGCCACGTCGAACCGCCGTCATCTGATGCCGCGCGACATGATCGAAAACGAACGCTCCACTGCGATCAGCCCGGCCGAGGTTGTCGACGAAAAAGTGTCGCTTTCAGACCGGTTCGGGCTCTGGCTCGGGTTTCATCCCTGTGATCAGGACCAGTTTCTGGCGATGATCCGGGGCTATTGCGATTATTTCGGCATCAAGATCGATGCCGCAACGTTGCGCGCCGAAGCGGTCCAATGGCAGGCCGCGCGCGGCGGCCGATCGGGACGCGTCGCCTGGCAGTATGTCACCGACCTTGCTGGCCGTTCCGGCATCGGGCTTGAAAGTGCGCTGGGCTGAATTCAGCCCGGCCGCGCAAACGTTTTCAAGATCGCGACAATGCCGGTCATGATGGCTACGATCGCAGAATGGCTTTCGGCCGTCGCCGAACGATGCGCTGTTCGCACCCATCGTGCTATGCCCGTTACCACACCGACAGCTGGTCAATGCAATCAGGCAATGTTCCGTTTCACATCAGTTTGACTAGCGAGGCCGCCGACGTCCGCGCCGTTCCGCGGCGACGGGTCCGGCACCGTCGGTGCCATCGGATACCGATGAAAAACCCCCCAATGCCGCCGTGATCGCGTCGAGCGTCGGACGTTCGCCTCGCGGTCGTGTCTCGAGAGCCCTGCGCATCTCGACCAGATGCTCGGGCGTGGTGCCGCAGCAGCCGCCGATGATCGTCGCACCGCAATCACGGGCCAGAACCGCATAGTCCGCCATCAACGCCGGGTTGCCGTCATAGTGGATATGCCCATCCTGGTATTTCGGGATACCGGCGTTGCCCTTGGCGATCAGCGGGGTTTCCGGTCCGGCGGCGGCAAGGCCCAGAACGGTGCGCAACAGGTCTGACGCGCCGACACCGCAGTTGGCGCCGAAACCAATCGGTTGGTTGGCAATCTTGCCGACCATTTTTGCCATTGCGGCGCTGGTCAGGCCCATCATCGTCCGCCCGGCGGTGTCAAAGCTCATGGTGCCGCACCATGGCATGTCGGCAAGGGCGAAAGCCGCCGCGGCGGCGGCAAATTCTTCTGCGGCGCTGATCGTTTCGACCCAGACAACATCGGCGCCCCCGGCTTTCAGCCCTTCGGCCTGCTCATGGAACATCTCGACCGCATTGGCGTGGGTCAAGGTGCCCATCGGTTCAAAAATCTCGCCGGTGGGGCCGACCGATCCGGCGACAACGACAGTGCGTCCCGACGCATCGGCGACCTCGCGACCGATGGCGGCGGCAACCCGGTTCAACTCATGGACCTTGCCCTGCATGCCATGCAGTTTAAGCCGGCTTGCGTTGCCGCCGAAACTGTTGGTCAGAAAGATGTCGCTGCCGGCATCGACAGCGCCCTTGTAAAGCGAGCGGATCCGGTCAGGGTGGTCAAGGTTCCACATTTCCGGCGCGTCTCCGGCCGTCAGCCCCATGTTGAACAGGTTGGTCCCCGTCGCGCCGTCAGCCATCAGCCAGTCGCGGGTTTCAAGCAGGCGGGACAGTGCATTGGTCATCGGCGGGCCTTGTCAGCAGGGGCAACGTCGCACTTGCGCCGCGGCCGGGGTAAAATCCTGCCCCATCGCTTCGCACGTGCGACGCGTGGATTCAAACCCATTCTCTTCATCTCGTGTTGCAGACCGGATGTCTGACCGTCCGACGCAGGTTAACGGATACCAGTCCATCCGATAGGCGAGGCTTGTCGCCGGAAATCGCAGCGCCGGATTGGCGACAATCCACAGGGGGCAGCCCGCGGGTCCGGTCGGTCATTGCAACCGCAGCGACCGATCGTGAGGGTGAGGCCCGGCCAAAAGGTTGCACTTGGACAGGCCAACGAGCGTTGGTGTCAGGAAAGGAAAATGGCGCCGAGTCCAGTGCCGGCCGCCAGGACTTTTCATCGGGACTGCGCCGCAGCGCAGTGTCACGCGTCAGAATTCTTTCATCAGTTGCGTTTTGGCTTCGATCATCAGGGCGGCCATCTTGGCCCGGATCGTCGCCTCGTCGGTCTTGTCGCCGATATCCTTGAAGACCTTGCGATAGACATCCTCGTCGCCGGGTTCCTCGAAATCGGCGGCGATCACCTCGCGGGCGTAGTCCATGGCTTCATCGCCCTCTTTGCCCATGAGTTCGGCGGCCCAAAGCCCCAGCAACTTGTTGCGCCGCGCCTCGGCCCTGAATTGCATTTCGGCGTCATGGGCGAACTTGGATTCGAATGCGTTTTCGCGGTCATCAAATGTGGGCATCGGGCGGGCCTCCGGCTTGGGTCTGCATTCCCCCTGATATGGCCTGACAGATGCTTGCCCGCAAGGGGGCCTTGGACTATGAGGCGTCAAGACCTGCGTATCAGCGGACCCCTGACGGGCCCTGCGCGGGTGGATGGAGCGCCCATGTCCCGCCGCAAGAAAGTCTACGAAGGCAAAGCCAAGATCCTGTACGAAGGCCCCGAACCGGGTACGCTTGTGCAGTATTTCAAGGACGATGCCACCGCTGGCAATGGCGCCAAGAAAGACGTGATCGACGGTAAGGGCGTGCTGAACAACCGCCTGTCCGAGTTTTTCATGACCGGCCTGATGTCAATCGGCGTGCCGACCCATTTCATCAAGCGGCTGAACATGCGTGAACAACTTATCCGCCAGGTCGAGATCATCCCACTCGAGGTGATCGTGCGCAATTTCGCCGCCGGGTCGATGGCCAAACGGCTGGGCATGGAAGAGGGGACGCCACTGCCACGCCCGATCGTCGAATTCAGCTACAAGGATGATGCCTTGGGCGATCCGCTGGTTCCCGAGGAATACATCATCGCCTTCAACTGGGCGTCACAGCAAGATCTGGACGATATCGTCTCGATGGCCCTGCGGGTCAACGATTTCATGTCGGGCGTTATGCACGGCGTCGGGATCAAGCTGGTCGATTTCAAGATCGAAGTCGGGCGGATCTGGGACAACGACTTCCCCCGTCTGGTCATCGCCGATGAGATCAGCCCGGACAGCTGCCGCCTGTGGGACATCGAAACCGGCGCACATCTGGACAAGGACGTATTCCGCCGCGATCTGGGGTCATTGACGGATGCCTATACCGAGGTCGCCCGCCGTCTGGGTGTGCTGCCCAGCAACGTCACCCACCGGCCCAAGCCGACGCTGATCAACTAGGGACTGCCGATGAAAGCCAACGTCCTTGTCATGCTCAAATCCGGCGTACTGGACCCGCAGGGCGAGGCGGTGCGCCATGCGCTTGGCACGCTTGGGTTTTCCGGAGTGAACGGGGTGCGTCAGGGCAAGGTCATCGAACTTGAACTGGTCGATGGCACGCCCGAGGCGACGATCCGCGAGATGTGCGAGAAACTGCTGGCCAACACGGTCATCGAATCCTACCGGATCGAGATGATCTGATGCGGGCGGCGGTGATCCAGTTTCCCGGGTCCAACTGCGACCGCGACATGGCCGTCGCCCTGCGCGCCGCCGGGGCCGATGTGACGACCGTCTGGCACAAGGATGCCGATCTGCCCAGGGCCGTCGATCTGGTCGCCATTCCGGGCGGGTTTTCGTTTGGCGACTACCTGCGCTGCGGCGCCATTGCAGCGAGATCGCCGATCTGTCAGGCGGTTGTCGCCCATGCTAAAAGGGGCGGCTATGTGCTGGGGGTCTGCAACGGTTTTCAGGTGCTGACCGAAACCGGGTTGCTGCCCGGTGCGCTGATGCGCAACGCGGGCCTGCGGTTTGTCTGCCGGACCGCTGTGCTGCGGGTCGTGACGTCGCAAAGCGCCTTTACCGAAGGCTACAATGCCGGCGACGAGATCGCAGTGCCGATTGCCCATCACGACGGCAACTATTTTTCTGACGCCGACAACCTTGCGCGGTTGCAGGGCGACGATCGGATCGCCTTTACCTATACCGACAACCCGAATGGCGCGTTGGCCGACATCGCCGGGATCCTGTCGGACAACCGTCGCGTGCTGGGGATGATGCCGCACCCGGAAAGGGCGATCGAGCCGGCCCAAGGTGGCAGCGACGGAGCGGCGCTTTTCCGCGCTCTGGTCAGCCAGTTGGCACAAGCCTAGGCGGTGCGGCTTGTCGGGAACCCGGCGCGCCCCTAAAGTTGGATCATGACAGAAACCGCAACCAGTCAGATCCAGCGCATCCTTGGAGGCAAATGGCCGCTGCGCGCGGCGGTGTCGGTGTTTGTTCTGCTTGCCCTGACGGTCATTTACATCACCAATCAGCTGCTGACCGACCGGTTTACCGAAACCACCCGCAACCGCTCTGACGTGCGACTGACCCTCTATGTCGGCAACCTGATGAGCGAACTCCAGCGCAATTCCATCGTGCCGCAGTTGTTGGCCCGCGATCCG
Source organism: Paracoccaceae bacterium (assembly GCA_037969545.1). Lineage (GTDB taxonomy): Bacteria > Pseudomonadota > Alphaproteobacteria > Rhodobacterales > Rhodobacteraceae > JBBKXP01. The sequence goes on from JBBKXP010000489.1 coordinate 16,072, forward strand.
GAACTGTTGAACGCACTTGGGTCAACCGATTATTCCTTGTCGACCCAGCGCCTGCTGACCTTTGTCGAAGAGATCGGCGCGGCGTCACTGATGCTGCTTGACGGCAACGGTCGTACCGTTGCCGCAACCGATCGTAACCGGCTGGGGCAAAACCATAGTGTGCAGTCCTATTTCATTGATGCTCTGCGCAATAATACCACGATGTTCACCCTCGTTCCACAAGAAGGCGGCGCGACCAGCTTTGTCTATTCCAGGCGGATGGACGTCAACGGTACTCCCAGCGGGGTGATCCTTGTCGAGGTCGATCTGCAAAAACTTGAGCGTGGCTGGGCCGGCATTTCGGACGCGGTGTTCGTGACCGACAGCCGGGGCAAGATCATCCTGTCGACCGAGCCCCGGTGGCGCGGATTGGACGAGGCGGCCGCATTGGCGCTGCAATCTGCGCCTTCGGCTATCGAACGGGCCCTGCAGGCGACGCAGGATTGGACCGCGCTGCCGCCCGACGCCTACCTTCGCGGCGAAGCGGTGATGCGGCGTGATGCCCGAATTCCATTTCAGGGCTGGACCCTGGTCAGCTTTACCACTTACGCGTCGGTGCGCGAAAAGGTCAACGGCGTTTTGGCCCTCGAAATAATGGGTTTCGCGATCCTTCTCGCGCTTTCGTTCTTTCTGCTATCGCGCAAGACCGCATCGCGGCTGGTGTTTTTTCAGCGTGAGTCGGCCGAGTTGCGCCAGTTGAACGCCCGCCTGCAGCGGGAAATCGCCGAGCGGGAAAAGGTCGAAAAGACCCTCGAGGTTGCCGAGCAGACTCTCGCGCAGTCGTCCAAACTGGCCGCCCTGGGCGAAATGTCGGCAGCCGTATCCCACGAGCTGAACCAGCCTTTGGCCGCGATGAAAACCTATCTGGCCGGTGCCCGACTGCTGTTGCTACGCAAGCGCCCGGACGAGGCCCTGTCGTCATTCCAGCGGATCGACGATCTGATCGAACGTATGGGAGCGATTACCCGGCAGCTGAAATCCTATGCACGCAAGGGCGCGGATGCCTTTGAAGCGGTCGACACGCGGGCCGCTGTTTCATCGGCGCTGGCGATGATGGAACCGCAACTCAAGACCCGGTCGATCAATATTACCCGTACTTTGCCAAATCACCCGGTTGTGATCCTGGGTGATCGTCTGCGTCTGGAACAGGTCATCATCAATCTGCTACGCAATGCTCTTGACGCTACCAAGGGGGTTTCGGAACCGACGATCGATATCCTTCTGGCAGCTGGCGAGACAGTTCGCCTGACGGTGCGTGACAATGGTCCCGGCATTGACGATCTGGACGCGCTCTTCGAACCGTTTTACACAACCAAGCAGGCCGGTGACGGCGTCGGCCTGGGGCTTGCCATTTCGTCGGGGATCGTCAACGACCTTGGTGGGCGGTTGACCGCGCGCAATGCCGCCAGTGGCGGTGCCGTTTTTGAAGTCCAGCTGCCGGTCCTGATCCCCGAGGTCGCCGCAGCAGAATAGAGGTGCCATCATGAGCCAAGCGATGAAGATTGCGATCGTCGACGACGAAAAGGACATGCGCCAGTCGATCAGCCAATGGCTGGCCCTTTCGGGATTCGACACCGAAACCTACGCCAGTGCCGAGGACGCCCTGAAGGGGCTTGGTGCCGATTACCCCGGCATCGTCGTCAGCGACGTCAAGATGCCCGGCATGGACGGCATGCTGTTCCTGAAAAAGCTGAAAGGTGTCGACAGCACGCTGCCGGTCATCATGATTACCGGTCACGGCGATGTCCCGATGGCGGTCGAGGCGATGCGCGTCGGGGCGTTCGATTTTCTGGAAAAACCGTTCAACCCCGACCGCATGACAGAGCTTGCCAAAAGAGCGACGCAGGCCCGGCGCCTGACGCTGGACAACCGGGCATTGCGCAAGGAACTGTCGGACGGCACCGCGTTGATGAAAAAGCTGATTGGCGCCTCGCCGGTGATGGAACGTCTGAAGGAAGACATTCTGGATCTGGGACAGGCCGACGGCCATGTGCTCATCGAAGGCGAGACCGGCACCGGCAAGACACTGGTCGCCCATGCCCTGCATGCAGTCGGGGCCCGGGCATCCAAGAAATTCGTGCTGGTCTCATGTTCGGCCTTTGATGAAGATGCCCTGTCGCGCCGCTTGTTCGGTCCGGCGCAACCCGACGAACCGGTTCCGTCAATCGAAGAGGCACGCGGCGGAACCCTGGTGCTTGAGGATATCGAGGCCCTATCGACGGCGATGCAGTCGCGCCTTTTGACTGCGATCAACGATCAGGGCACCCCGGCGGAAACCCGGATTGTTGCGATCTGCAACCTTCAGGACGAGGGCAAGACCTGTGAAAGCGTGTTGCGCTCCGATCTCTTCTACCGGCTTGCGGCGTTGCGCATCACGGTTCCGCCATTGCGCCAGCGGGGCGAGGATATCCTGACCCTTTTCACCCGCCTGTCCGATCAGTTCGCCGACGAATACGGCTGCGAGGCACCACAGGTATCGGCGCAAGAGGCTGCACAACTGCTGCAGGCCCCGTGGCTGGGCAATGTCCGCCAGCTGATCAACGTGGCCGAACGCGCGGTGCTGCAAAACCGGCGCGGTTCCGGCACAATAGCGTCGCTGCTGATGGCCGACGAGGACGAAAGCCGCCCGGCGATGACGACCGAAGGCAAGCCGCTGAAAGAATTCGTCGAGGCCTTCGAGCGGATGTTGATCGACAACACCATGCGCCGTCACAAGGGCAGCATCGTTGCGGTGATGGACGAATTGTGCCTGCCGCGCCGGACCCTGAACGAAAAGATGGCCAAATATAACCTGCAAAGGTCAGATTACCTTTAGCGCCGGTACATTCGCGGCAGCGACATTGGTTTGATCCATCCGCCGACGCTGGTCAGGGTGGCAATGCCATGACTGAAGGTCAATGCGGCGCACGTGGTGGCCAAAGTTTGGCATTGTATTTGGCTGTCCGTCTCCATTATGTATGCCAGACGGACGTTCGCACGAAAATGTGCGGGATCGTCTGGAGAGGATTTCTGTTTCAAGGACTTGCGGGGAACGACTCGGACCCCTGAAACAGGTGCATTTGACCCACGGGTCAGAGGAATGCCTTGGTTCGCGCGAATGTTCAATTCAGGCGCACCGGGCTTTGAACGGGCCCCGTACATTGCGGGGTCGAGGAAGAACCGCGATGCAACGCGCGACACTATCAGGCAGACGGAACATGGCCGAAATTGGCCAGCCGTCCGGCCACGCGCGTATCGCCATCATCAGACATGCCATTCGGACTCTTGCCCCACCCGGCCGGGGTCGCGTTTCGCGTGCACACGGACAAAATGCCAAAGAAAATGCTAATCGACGCCACCCACGCGGAAGAAACCCGCGTAGTGGTGGTGGATGGAAACAAGGTCGAAGAATTTGATTTTGAAAGCCAATTCAAGCGCCAGCTCGCAGGCAACATCTATCTTGCCAAGGTAACTCGGGTTGAACCGTCGCTGCAGGCTGCCTTCGTCGACTATGGCGGCAACCGCCACGGATTTCTGGCCTTTTCAGAAATTCACCCCGACTACTACCAGATCCCTGTCGCCGACCGTCAGGCTCTGCTGGCCGAAGAAAAGGCTTATGCCGAAAGCCAGCGCGCCGAAGAAGACGAAGAGGACAAGCCAAAGCCGGCGGCACGATCGCGTTCCCGCAGCCGGTCGCGCACCAAGGCATCTGATCGCTCTGACAATGACGCGGTGACGACTGACGGGGGCGCCATTTCGGGGATGGAAATCTTCGAAACGGACGACGCCTCGGACGATCCGGGCGAGGGCACGAGCCCGATGGAAACCGTCGCTGAAACTCCGGTCGAAACCCCCGCTGCCGACGAAGACGAGGACGACGGCGTCGTCGACACCGTCGAAAAAGACGAAACCATCGATGTTGTCGCCGACGAGGACGACAGCGACGATGTGCGCCCGGCCCGCAAGCCCCGCGCCAAACGCTACAAGATCCAGGAGGTCGTCAAGGTCCGCCAGATCATGCTGGTGCAGGTGGTGAAAGAGGAACGCGGCAACAAGGGCGCGGCACTGACCACCTATCTGTCGCTGGCGGGTCGCTACTGCGTGCTGATGCCCAACACCGCTCGCGGCGGCGGGATCAGCCGCAAGATCACCAATGCCGCTGACCGCAAGAAACTGAAAGAGATCGCAAATTCGGTCGAAGTACCCGAAGGCGCCGGTCTGATAATCCGCACGGCCGGCAGTCAGCGCACCAAGGCCGAGATCAAACGCGACTACGAATATCTGCAACGGATGTGGGAGCAGATCCGCGAACTGACCCTGAAATCCATCGCCCCGTCAAAGATTTACGAAGAAGGCGACCTGATCAAACGGTCGATCCGCGATCTTTACTCCAAGGACATCGACGAGGTCATCGTCGCAGGCGAAGGCGGTTATCGCACCGCCAAGGACTTCATGAAAATGATCATGCCGTCCCATTCCAAGAACGTGAAAATCTACGGCGAACAACTGCCGCTGTTCGCCCGCTATCAGGTCGAAGGCTATCTGTCGGGCATGTTCAGCCCCACCGTGCAACTGCCCTCGGGCGGCTACATCGTGATCGGTGTGACCGAGGCGCTGGTGGCCATCGACGTGAACTCCGGTCGCGCGACCAAGGAAGGGTCGATCGAACAGACGGCGCTGAAAACCAACCTCGAAGCCAGCGACGAAATCGCCCGGCAACTCCGCCTGCGCGACCTCGCCGGGTTGATTGTGATCGACTACATCGACATGGACGAGCGCAAGAACAACGCCAGCGTTGAAAAGCGGTTCAAGGACAAGTTGAAAACCGACCGCGCGCGGATTCAGGTTGGCCGGATCAGCGGCTTTGGTTTGCTTGAGATGAGCCGCCAGCGGTTGCGTCCCGGCATGTTGGAAGCCACAACGCAGCAATGCGCCCATTGCCACGGCACCGGGCTGTTGCGGTCCGACGACAACGTCGCCCTGAATATCCTGCGCCAGTTGGAAGAAGAAGGCGTGCGCGACCGCACCAAAGAGGTCCTGGTCAAAGCCCCGGTGGGCATCGCCAACTTCCTGATGAACGGCAAACGCGAACATATCGCCGCGATCGAGGCGCGCTATGGCATGTCGGTGCGGATCGAATGCGATCCATTTATGATCTCTCCTGATTTCGCCATGGAAAAGTTCAAGACGGCGACGCGAATCGTGCCGGATGCACAGCCATTCGTCTCGCCCGCAGCACTGGTCGAGGATGACGACGACGACGTGTTGGTTGAGGAAACCCCCGACGAGGATGACGACGAGGCCGAGGCCGTGCAACAGACCGAGAACCGGACGGAATCCCGCTCCGGGGCCCGATCGGACTCCCA
>JBBKXP010000490.1:0-13268 GCA_037969545.1 Paracoccaceae bacterium
GAACTTCGATCAGAACGTCCATCTTCCAGTCGATCGCGGCTGCTTCAAGCTCGGCCGCCTGCGCGTCCGACACCGATGCCATGATGATCAGGATGCAGTCGGCATGCAGCGCCCGGGACTCGACGACCTGCCAGGGATCATAAATGAAATCCTTGCGCAGGACGGCCAGATCGACGGCGGCGCGGGCCTCGGTCAGGTCGGCGTCTGCTCCCTGAAACGACGGGCCGTCGGTCAGAACCGACAGACAGGTGGCACCCCCTTCGGCATAGGCGCGGGCCAGCGCGGGCGGGTCAAAGTCGGCGCGGATCAGGCCCTTTGACGGGCTCGCCTTCTTGACCTCGGCGATCAGGCCGTAACCTTCGCGGGTGGCATCGGCCAACTTACTTGCAAAACCGCGGGTTGGCGGCGCGGTGGCGGCGCGGCCTTCAAGTTCGGCAAGCGGGGTGGCGGCCTTGCGGTTCGCAACCTCGTCCAGCTTATAGGCTTTGATCTTGTCAAGAATATCCATGCCCCGTCTTAGCCGGGTCGGACCGTGTTGGAAATCCCCAAGGACGCTGTTGCTTATCCGCCCTGTGTTACCCGTGCGAGGGTCGTCAGCGCCCGTTTCGCCGCCCCGGAATCGATACTCTCGCGCGCCAGCGCGACACCGGCCTTGAGCCCCTCGACCTTGCCCGCCACCAGCAGGGCTGCGGCGGCGTTTAACAGCACCGCATCGCGGTAGGCGGATTGCGCGCCGTCAAGCAAGGCGCGGAACGCCTTGCCATTTTCCTCGGGCGTGCCGCCGAGGATCGCGGCGAACGGATGCACGGGCAGGCCCGCGTCTTCGGGGTGGACCTCGCGCAACGCGATCATGTCGCCGGACAGGGCAACGATCCAGCTGATCCCGGTGATCGTCAATTCGTCGGTGCCATCGGATCCGTGGACCAGCCATGCGGCCTCGCTCCCCAACTGCTGCAGTGTCTGGGCCATCGGGCGCAACAGGTCGCGCGAAAATGCTCCCGTCAGCTGGCGTTTGACCCCGGCAGGGTTGGTTAACGGCCCTAGGATGTTGAATATCGTCCGGGTTCCCAGTTCGGCCCGAGTCGGCATCACATGCTTGATTGCCGGGTGGTGCATTGGTGCCATCATAAAGCCGATCCCGGCCTCGGCCAGGCCGCGCTCGACGATTTCAGCGCCGACCATGACGTTGATCCCAAGCTGGCCCAGTGCATCCGCCGCCCCGGATTTCGACGACAGGTTGCGATTGCCATGCTTGGCGACCGGAACGCCCGCACCGGCGACAACAAAGGCAGCGGCCGTGGAAATGTTCAGCGTGCCCTTGCCGTCGCCGCCGGTGCCGACGATGTCGATCGCACCAGCCGGCGCACGCACCGGCAGGCACTTGGCGCGCATCACCGCGGCGGCAGCCGCGTATTCGTCGACGGTTTCGCCACGCGTGCGCAGTGCCATCAGCAACCCGCCGATCTGTGACGGGGTCGCATCCCCTTCAAACAGGATCTGAAAGGCCTGTTCGGCCTGACCGCGGGTCAGCGGGCCATTGGCGGCGGCTTCGATCAGCGGCTTCAGGGCATCGCTCATGCGCTCAGGCGCACTTTGGCAAGGTCAAGAAAGTTACGCAGCAAGTGGTGGCCATGTTCAGAGGCGATGCTTTCTGGGTGAAACTGGACACCATGGATTGGCAGGTCACGGTGCTGCAGGCCCATGATCGTGCCATCGGCCAGTTCTGCCGTGATTTCAAGGCAATCAGGCAGGCTATGGCGGTCGACGATCAGCGAATGATAGCGGGTGGCGGCAAAGGGGCTGGGCAGACAGGCAAAAACGCCCTGACCGGCATGTTTGATCTCACCCGTCTTGCCATGCACAATCTCGTGGCAGCGCACGACCTTGCCACCAAAGGCCTCGCCAATTGCTTGGTGGCCCAGACAGACGCCCAAAAGCGGCGTGCCGGTTTCGGCAGCGGCGGCAGTCAGCGCCAGACAGATGCCCGCCTGTGCCGGATCGCACGGGCCGGGTGACAGCACGATGGCATCAGCGCCCAAGCCCATCGCCTGATGCACATCCAGAGCATCGTTGCGGCGGACGACGACATCGGCCCCCAGTTCGCCCAGATAATGCACAAGATTATAAGTGAAACTGTCGTAGTTATCGATCAAAAGCAGCATTGCATCGCCTGCCGGAAAATTGGGGGCTACCACCGCGCGGTTGCGTGGCGGTATAGTTCGCCCCATACATGGGCCGCAACGCGGGGCAGCGTCAAGATGCGGCCAATCAGGGCCGAAAGCGGGCGAGGGGCAGTAGGCGTGATCAGAGGATATTTGGCAGGGACGGTTCTGGGAGGATCGCTGTCGGTTGTTGCCTTGGCAGCGGCGTCGCTTTTTGGCGATCAGCCGGCCGGAAACAGACCGCCGGCCGCGCCGCAAATCAATCCACCCAGCGTCGTTGTGTCGTCGCTGGCGACGGCAGATGCACCGGTTGAGCCGATGAACCGCGACGTTGGCCCGACATTGTCCGTGGCCCCGGCGGCGTTCAGCGCCGCCCCCGAAAGTGATGCGCCCGTCGCCGATACAGCGCCTGCACCGATACCCGAGATCGGCAATATCGCCGGTGATCTGATGACGCCGAATGCGGGGGCGACGGCACCGCTAGACCTTTCCAACGTCGAACCGGTCTTTCCCAATCCGCAATCCGTCGCCCCGCAGATCCCGGCCAGCGAAGATGACCTGACCCTGTCTGTCGATCCCGCCCAACCTGCGTGGCCGGACCAGAGCGCCGACGCCGGAACACAGGCCGCCGCCGGAACACCCGATGAACAGTTCATCGTTCTGAATCCTGCGGCCATCACGCAGCCCGACACCGCTGAAGTTGCCACCGCCGAAACCTTGCCCGCCGCCCCCGGCGACAAACCAGTGAACCCTGAAACCGGCGCTGCGACCGTGACGTTTGCCCAAGAACCTGCCACCGGAGTTGCAGACGTGGCTGATCCGGCACAAGCGGCCGAAACGACAACCACGCCTGCCGGGCCACCGCCGCGGGTCGGCCTTTCGGGCGAATTGGCCAGGGCAATGCCTTCGGGGACGAACGCTGTGCAGGTTCGCCGTCTTGGAACGGCACCGGCGGCCACCACTGCTGCCGGACCCCAATCGACTCTCACACCCGATGCGCCGGCAATTCGGCGATTTGCCGCCGTATTTGACAGGAATGAAAGTCGCCCGCTTATGGGTCTGATCCTGATTGATGACGGCGCCATGCCGGGCGGTCCCGAAGCCCTCGTCGGCTTGCCGATGCCCGTCACCATCGCGCTGGACCCCGGTCGTGAAGGCGCCGCCGACGCAATGGCCAGCTATCGTGCTGCCGGCATTGAAGTCGTCGCAATGGCGCAGATCCCCGCAGGGGCGCTGCCCAGCGATGTCGAGGTCGCCTATGAGGCGGCGTTCATGCTACTACCAGAAACCGTCGCATTGCTTGATATCGGCAGTGGCGGGCTGCAAGGCGATCGGGCAGTGACAACGCAGGCGATGGACATCCTCGCGGCCAGCGGGCGCGGATTGATCACAGATATCCGCGGCTTGAACGAGGCTGCGCGGGCAGCGACCAAAGCCGATGTCCCGAACGCAAACGTCTACCGCGATCTTGACTCAGAAGGGCAGGATGCCCGGGTCATCCGCCGGTTTCTGGATCAGGCGGCATTTCAGGCGCGCCGCGACACTGGTGTCATCCTGCTGGGTCGGCTTCGACCCGACACAATCTCGGCGTTGATCCTCTGGGGGACGGCGAATCGGGATGGCGACGTTGCCTTTGCACCGCTTTCGGCGGTCCTGTTGGCCGGAACGGCGCAATAGCGCGGCGATCACCCGGTCGGCGGATTGCGTTGAGCGGAATAAATGCGCCTGATTGAACGGCGCCCTCTTTGCAGAGCGAGAAAATCTGCGGCAGACTGCCTACATGAAGTCGCCGATATTTGCACAGATGCAGGTAACGTTTAGCGGTTGCCGCCCCGGAACAAGGTCGAGTCCGCCGCCGCCCGGCGAATCGCGTTCGATTTGTGAACCGTTTCCTGATACTCGGCCTCGGGGTCGCTGTCGTAGACAACGCCGCCGCCAGCCTGAATATACAGGCGTTCGTCTTTGAGAACTGCGGTGCGCAGGGCAATGCACATGTCCATATCACCATTGGCGCTGAAATACCCGCAGCCGCCGCCGTAAACGCCGCGCTTTTCAGGCTCCAGCTCGTCGATGATTTCCATCGCCCGAACCTTTGGCGCACCCGATACGGTGCCTGCGGGCATCCCGGCGAAAAAGGCGTTCAGCGCATCCTGATCGTCAGCCAGTTCTCCGGTGACGTTGCTGACGATATGCATGACATGCGAATAGCGCTCGATGATGAATTGCTCGGTCAGTTTGACAGTCCCGATCTTGCTGACCTTGCCGGTGTCGTTGCGTCCAAGATCCAGCAACATCAGATGCTCGGCCAGTTCCTTTTTATCGGCCAGCAGGTCAAGTTCGTTGGCCTTGTCTTCGGCCGGCGTGGCGCCACGCGGTCGGGTGCCGGCAATCGGCCTGATCGTCACCTCCTTGCCGAATACCCGCACCAGAATTTCGGGCGATGCACCGATCACCTGGAATCCGCCAAAGTTAAAATAGAACATGAAAGGCGAAGGATTGGTGCGCCGCAGGCTGCGATACAATGCAAAAGGCGGTTCGCGGAAATCCTGTACCCAACGTTGCGACGGGACCACCTGAAAAATGTCGCCGGCGCGGATATAGTCCTTGGCCTTTTCCACCGCTGCCAGATATCCGGCACGGCTGAAATTGCTGACCGGTGGCGCCGGTGGCGCGGCGTCACCCATTGCGGCGCGATCACCCGGCACAGCGCGGTCAAGCGCACGCTGTGCGTCCATCACGCGCTCGCCTGCCTGTGCATAGGCGGCCTTTGCCGACAGTCCGGTGCCGACCCATGCAGGCGCGACAAGGATCACATCGCCCTTGACCCCGTCCAGCACCGCCACAACCGAAGGCCGTAACAGCACCGCATCGGGCAGATCAAGCGGGTCCGGGTTCACATCCGGAAGGTGTTCAACCAGCCGGATCATGTCGTAACCAAGATAGCCGAACAGTCCCGCCGCAGCACCCGGCAAGTCGGCAGGCAGATCGATCCGGGATTCGGCCAGAAGAGCCCGCAGGCTGGTCAGCGGGTCGGCGGATTCGTCGATGTAGGCGTCGTCATCGAACCGGGCGCTGCGGTTGATCCGCGCTGTTGTACCGCGACATTCCCAGATCAGATCGGGGTTCATCCCGATCATCGAATAACGGCCCCGCACCTCGCCTCCGGTGACGGATTCAAGAATGAACGCATGCTTACCCGCGCCCGCAAGTTTCAGCATCAGCGATACCGGCGTATCCAGATCGGCGGCCAGACGGGTATAGACGACCTGATTTTGTCCAGCGGCATAAGCCTTTGCAAAGGCGTCGAATTCGGGAAGCAAAGCCATGCCGTGCCTATTGGAACTGGGCGTGAACGGCGTTGACGGCGGCTTGATTGATCTCGACCTTGGTGTTTTCCTGCAGGACTTTTGCGAACATCGCGAACAGATCCTGCGAGATGCCGGCGGCTGCAGCCTCGCCCAACTGGGCCCGGTTGGCTGCAACCTGCGGATCGGCGGGGTCGGGTGTACGCAAGCCGTCCAGACGAACGATGATCGCCGTGTCTGTCGCATCGATGACCTGCACGTCGCCAACCGCCATCTGAAACACGGTTTCCATGAAATCCGGCGGTGTCCCTTCCAGAAAACTGCGACGGGTCAGGATCGCTTCGGTCTTTGGCACCAGACCGAGGCTGTCAAAGCCGGTGAGCGGCTCAATCTGGGTTGCCAGTTCGGCCGCCTTGGCCACGACTGCGGCCTGGGTGTTGGCGCTCAACACTTGGGCACCGACAGCGTCACGGACATCGTCAAGTGGTCGCAGCACCGGCGCTGTCACACCGTCTAGCCGCAACGCAAAAATGCCGCCATCGGACAGATCGCCGAGGGTGGGAAACGCACCCTCGGCAGCGGCGACGGCGGCGGTGCGGAAATTGTCATAGGCGGCAATGCCTTCAGCGGTATCTGCGGTCCAGGCGATCTGGCCCAATTTCATGTCGGTTTGGGCGGCAAGGTCTTCCAGCGTCGCACCCCCGGCCAGCAGATCGTCGATCCCGTCGCGGGCATCGTCGATGACCCGGCGGGCGCGTTCACCGGCCAGTTCGCTGCGCAGGTCGGGCAGGGCGTCTTCGAATGTGATTTCCTCGGCGGCAAGGACCGCGTTCATCCGAAACAGGGCCGGGCCCAAGGTGCTGTCGGCGGGGCCGACCACATCGCCGGGCGCCGCCGCGAATACCGCATCGCCAGCCGCACCCAGATCACTGGCCGCAACATCGCCAAGATCAACATCGGACAGATCTAGCCCGCGTTCGGCGACCAGACCGTCAAAATCGATCTCGCCTGCATCCAACCGTGCCTTGGCGGCATCGGCTGCGGCACCGTCGGTGAAGATCAGCCTTTCGACCAGCCGCCGTTCAGGGCGCACGAATTCGTCGATCCTTTGCTGATAAAGGTCGCGCAAAGCCTGTTCGTCTATCTCGACCGCATCCTGAATCATTGCCGGAGTCAGCCAGACATAGGTGAGGGCGCGGGTTTCAGGCAGCGTGAAATCATCGGGATGGGCATCGTACCAGGCTTGCAAATCGGTGTCGGTGGCGCCGGGAACTGGTGCTGTCAGCGCCGCCGCGTCGATGCTGGTCCAGGTGATCGCGCGATTCTCCGCAACGAATTGCACCAGCGTATCCATGTAGGTTTCAGGCTGCGGCACCCCGCCCAGCACCGCACCCTGCAGCAGGGTACGGGCCATTTCCTCGCGCAGTCCGGTTTCAAACGCGGCTTCGGTCATGTTCTGGCGATCTAGGCTGCTGCGATAGACCGTCCGGTCGAATTGGCCGTTCAGACCCTGAAACGCCTGGATCGCGACGATTTGTTCGCGCACCCGTTCGTCGCCGACCGACAGGCCCAGGCGCGTAACCTCGTTGTCCAGAACTCGGCGGGTCACCAATTGCGACAACACCTGTTGGTCAAGCCCAGCTGCCTGCGCCTGCGGAAAACTGACCGGGCTGCCGATCTGCGCTGAAAAGGCACGGATTTGCTGGTTCAGGTCGCGGGCATAATCCTGCACGGCGACATCCTTGTCGCCCACCGTGCCCAGCGACCGGATCGTGCCGCCAAAGCCGCGCGCACCAAAACCGACAAGACCAAAGAAAAGCAGGCCAAGAATGACCCACACAAAGACCCTGCTGCCCTTTTTCGCCGCCATATTACGCCCCTTGGTCCTGCACGTCAGACCCGGTTCTCCGGGTCGCATCTGCATATGCGGCACGGCCCCCGCGTGCAAGGTCAGAGCGTCAGCGACGCCAGCCTGTCGAACAGTGCCGCGACCCCGGCGCGGTCGATATTGGCAAAGGCGATGCGCAACTGACGTTGGCCGGACGGCAGTACCGGCGGCATGAACATGGTGCCGGGCAGCAGCAGGACGCCCGCCTCTGTGACCAGTTGTCGGGCAAGGGCATCGGACGGCATATCGAACGGATGCGCGACGTAGGCGAAATACGCGCCGCACCCCAGCAACGTCCAACCTTTGGCCGCAAGGCGCGGAAAACCGTCTTCGATAGCGGCGCGACGGTCGAGGATTTCCGCCCTCTCGCCCGCCAGCCATTGGGCCAGATTGCGCATCCCCCACAAGGCGGCCCGCTGGCCGATCTGGTTCGGACAGATGGTGACGGTATCAAGAAATTTTTCCGCTTCGGCCAATCGCGCCTGCGCCGCGACAATCGCCCCGACCCGGTGTCCGGTCAGTCGGTAAGCCTTGGAGAACGAATAGAGGTGGATCAGCGTATCGGCCCATTCGGGATCGGTGAACAGGGCGTGTGGGGCACCGCTGCGGCTGTCAAAATCACGATAGGTTTCGTCGACGATCAGGGCAATTCGACGGTCGCGGCACAATTCCAGAAAGCTGCGCAATGTCGCCGCAGGATATTCGACGCCGCCCGGATTATTCGGCGAAACCAGAACGATTGCGCGGGTTCTTGACGTAATGAGCGAAGCAGCGCGGTCGGCATCCGGAATGAGGCCGACACCGGTTTCCAGCGGCACCGTCCGGATCCCTGACATGTCGTGCCACATCCGGTGGTTGAAGTAATAGGGGACCGGCAGGATCACTTCATCACCGTCGGCGCAAAGCGTCATCAGGGCTGCCGCATAAGCCTGATTGCAACCGCTGGTAATGGCGACCTGCGCCGCGCAGATCTGCCCGCCATAGGCCTCCGACCATTGCTCTGCCACCTCGGCCCGCAGTGCTGGCAGGCCCAGTACCGGGCCGTAAAGATGCGCCTCGGGGTCGGTCAGCACGATCTCGGCCATCGCCTGCAGCATCTGCGGCGGCGGCAGGTCTACCGGGGCCGCCTGACTGACGTTGATCAGCGGGCGGCTGGGTGCAAAAGTGACGCCAGCCAACCAGCGTCGTGCCTCCATGACGGGCGGCGCAAATGTGGCGGCGGTGCGGGGCAGGGACATGGGCAACCTTTGCGGTTCAGCGTCCGGACTGGCGACGCTCCAGTACGACAAGCAGGATCACGACGACATCGATCCCCGTCAAGAGCAGCAGGACAGGATCGAATGTCAGGCTGTAGCGGCGCAATTGGTAAACGACAAAGGCGCAAAGGATTGCGATCGAGACATGATAGGCGCCACGCACCCGCAACAGCAGGGCAGCGACAACCCCGAAATTCAGCGCCCCGTGTCCCAGCAGATAGATCGCATAAAAGTTTTCGGTCGCCGGGCTTAGACTGCTGGCCCATGCGATGATCTTGGCGGCGAGCGGATCATCAGGGTCCTGCGCCAGTTCGTTGCGGGTCATCCAGTCGATCAAACGCTGTACCGATCCGCCGGGCGACAGCCAGAGCAGAAATCCGGCAAGCAGCTGGGTCAGGCCCAGCAGCCCCTTGGCCGAAAGGCTGATGCGATATGACCACTCGACCATCGGGGTCGGGAGGTCACTGCGAGTATGATCAGTCATTGTCATCCTGACAGGCGTGGTTGGATCGAAAGGCACGGATCGCAGAATCCGCGCCCTGGCTCAGTCAATGCCGCGAAAGGGCTGGACATATTGCAGCGCCATGTCCCACGGAAAGAAGATCCAGGTGTCCTGACTGACTCCGGTGATGAAGGTGTCGACCATGGGTTCGCCTTTGGGTTTGGCATAGACGGTCGCGCAATGCGCCTTTGGAAACATCTTGCGAACGACCTCTAGAGTTTTTCCGCTGTCCACCAGATCGTCGACGATCAAGATGCCGGTGCCGTCGCCCATCAGGTCGGTGTCAGGGCTTTTCAGCACCTTGACCTCGGCCTGATCCTGATGGTCGTAGCTTCTGATGCTGATGGTATCGACAGTCCGGATGTCGAGTTCGCGCGCGACGATCATCGCCGGGGCCATGCCGCCGCGGGTGATGGCGACAACGGCCTTCCATGCACCGTTGTCGGGGCCGCGCCCGTCCAAACGCCATGCCAATGCGCGGCTGTCCCGATGAATTTGGTCCCAGGAAATGTGGAAACCCTTTTCGTGCGGCAGGCGGTCGGTCATTCGGGATCCCGGTTTGATTGCGGCTGGGCGTGTTGTAGCTGTGGTCGGTCAGGATGAAAAGACAGCCCGTTGTCAGTGCGCGATGTCGGGATCAAGCTCGATCCAGACCGGCAGATGATCGGACGCACGCGCACCGCGGTGGCGCGACAGGACGCCCTGGCCCGTGACCGCCAACCCTTCGCTGACAAGGAAACGGTCCAATGCCAGGACCGGGGCACTGGCATGGAATGATTTGCCGGGGACCACCATGCGCCATCCCGTCGGCAGTGCGAACACATCTTCGCCACCGCGCCATTCGTTCAGGTCGCCGCCCAGCACGATCTGCCCGCCGATCCGCCGGCTTGCCGCGATCACTTGGGCGATCTGTCGGCGGCGGTCGCGTCGGGTCAGCCCCAGATGCAGTGCGCCAAGGGTCAGTGCCGTGCCGCGCCCGGCGATCCGCACCAGCACAGCGCCGCGCGGCTCCAGCCCCGACAGGTCGATCGGCTCCATCCCCGTGATGGCCAGATCGGGGCGCAGCAGAATCGCGTTGCCGTGATGGCCGATCGACGGGGTATGCGGATCGGCGTCCACCGTGATCCAGCCCGCCGCCCGCACCGCGTCCAGCGGCAGGGCCGGATGGCGTGGGGGCAACCGGCGATCCGCCTCTTGCAGCAGCACGATGTCGGGGGCCATGTCCTGCAGGACAGCCAGCACCCGGTCGGGATCGCGCCGCCAATCAAGCCCCACCGCCTTGCGAATGTTCCAGCTTGCGATTTTCAGGGCCATGCGGGTGTCCTCACAGCAACGGATCGAACAGCCGCGCCACCGGGGCCCACAGCCGCACATGCCAGGACGCAGGCCCTTTCAGCGGCGCTGCGCGGGCGAAATCGGCGGTCAGCATCGCCTTTACCTTGGCTGCAAAGGCCCGATCCTCGACCAAGGCAGTCTCTTCGAAATTCAGCAGTGAGGATCGCACATCGATGTTCACGGTGCCGACCGAGGCGATGTCGTCGTCGATCAACATGACCTTTTGATGCATGAAACCTGGCAGATATTCGAACACTTCGATCCCCAGCCCAAGTTGCGACAAGGCATAGCCGCGCGAGGCATACCAGACGAGGATATTGTCCGACTGCCGCGGGATCAGAAACCGAACCTCGACCCCGCGCAGTGCGGCCAGTTGGATGGCGGTCGCGAGATCTGTGTGGGGCACGAGGTAGGGCGTGGCGATCCACAGCCGCCGTTGCGCCAATCCGACCAGCGAACAAAGCAGCAGATTACCCCGCTCCAACGGGTCGGTGGGGCCAAAGCCGGTGACAAGGCCGCGGGTCGGTCCCGCGCGGGGCGGTTCCGGCAGATCTGGAATTTCGGTGTCGGTGACAGCGGACCAGTCGCGTGCGAAAAGGTGGCGCAACTGTGCAGCCATCGGCCCTTCGATGCGCAGATGGGTGTCGCGCCAGGACCCGAATTTGCCGCCGTCGATGTATTCGTCGCCGACATTGATTCCACCGGTAAAGCCGATCCGCCCATCCACGATCACCGCCTTGCGGTGATTGCGAAAGTTCAGCCCGATCCGACCAAGCGCGCGGTGCGGTCCAGGAATACCGCGTATTTCGATGTCAGCGGCGTGGAGGGCGCGGACATAGCGAAACCCCAGAAACAGCGAGCCGATAATGTCGCAGAGCACCCGCACCTTGACCCCGCGCCCGGCGGCGGCAATCAGCCTGTCACGCAGGGCCAGACCGATCTTGTCGGCGTGGATGATATAAAACTGCACGAGAATTTCGTCCTCGGCTGCATCGATCGCGGCAAAGATCGCATCAAAGGTGGCGCGCCCGTCGATCAACAGGCCCAGATCGTTGCCGTCCTTGACGTCCATGTGGGTGATCGGGCGCAGCGGCGAAAGCCGCCCTTTCGGGATTTCGCTGGGTGGCAGGGCCGCGTGGCGGTCATCGTTGCGGGCGTTGATCCGGGCGGCGCTGGCAAACAGCGCATAGGCAGGCAACGCCAGCAACGGGAACGAGACCAGAAACACCACCCAGGCCGCCGCGCCCTGCGGCGTGCGGGCGGTGCTGAGCGCGGCACGGGCCACGAGGATACCGACGATGACGAGAATCGCCTGAATTCTGATGTCCAGCAGGGTCATGTGCATCTTTCCGGCAGGGCCACGACCTGCCCGCGCTGGCGTCTTTTAGGTTGCGATGACCACGAAACCGACCGAGGTCACTCTTTCTTGCCGGTCACAACGTCAATATCGGGCGCATCTACCGCCTTCATCCCGACGATATGATATCCCGCGTCGACGTGCAGGGTTTCACCGGTAACGCCGCTTCCCAGATCGGACAGCAGATACAGCGCCGACCGGCCCACATCATCGATCGTCACGTTGCGCCGCAACGGCGAATTTAATTCGTTCCATTTCAGGATATAGCGAAAATCGCCGATGCCGCTGGCGGCAAGGGTCTTGATCGGCCCGGCGGATATCGCGTTGACGCGAATGCCGTCCTTGCCCAGATCCTCGGCCAGATATTTCACCGAAGCCTCGAGCGCGGCCTTGGCGACGCCCATGACGTTGTAATGCGGCATCACCTGTTCGGCGCCGTAGTAGGTCAGGGTCAGGATCGACCCGCCATCGGGCATCATCTTTTCCGCCCGCGCGACAACGGCGGTAAAGGAATAGACCGAAATATCCATCGTCATGGCGAAATTGGCGCGGCTGGTATCCACGTAGCGCCCGCGCAACTCGTTCTTGTCCGAAAACCCGATGGCGTGAACGACGAAATCCAATTTGCCCCAGACCTTTTCCAGCGAGGCGAACAGGGCATCGACACTGTCCATGTCACTGACATCGCAAGGTAGCACCAGATCCGAGCCGAGTTCGGCCGCCAGCGGGTCGACCCGGCGTTTCAGGGCGTCGCCCTGGTAGGAAAACGCCAGTTGCGCCCCGGCTTCGGCGCAGGCCTTGGCGATCCCCCAGGCGATCGATTTTTCGTTCGCCAGCCCCATGATCAGGCCACGCTTGCCCTTCAACAAATCCGATGACATCGCGGTCCCCCATGCCCTTGTGGCAGTGCTGGCCTTGGGTGTAGGCGATTGGTCAAGGGGCATCAAGCCTGCGTGACGGTGATATGCGGCCCGTCGCAAGGGCCCGAACGAGGACGCGAAATGACTGACAGAAGTGGAATATTTGCCGGCGACGATCCAGTTGTGCTGGCGCGCGACTGGCTGGCCGAGGCTGTGGCGACCGAACCCAACGACCCTAACGCGATTGCCCTTGCGACGGTCGACGCGTTTGGCATGCCGAACGTCCGGATGGTTTTGTTAAAGGACATCGAAACCGACGCCTTTGTCTTTTACACCAATTACGAAAGCGCCAAGGCAACCGAACTTGATACGGCGGGCAGGGCGGCGTTTGTGCTGCACTGGAAATCGCTGCGTCGCCAGATCCGCGTGCGCGGGTTGATCAGCCGCGAGGACGGACCGGCGGCAGATGCCTACTTCGCGTCGCGATCCTTGCAAAGCCGTCTGGGTGCCTGGGCGTCGAAACAGTCGCGCCCGCTGGCGTCGCGCGCGGCGCTGGTGGCCGAGGTCGCCCGCATCACCGCGGCAAGGGGTCTGACCCCGGCG
>JBBKXP010000491.1:0-9014 GCA_037969545.1 Paracoccaceae bacterium
GGGTGGTTGCGCCCGGCCCGTTCAAACGCCAGCAGGATCAGAAATGTCACGGTGATCTGCGGCTGATTGTGGTTGAAGGCCATCAGCACCGGCATCGAGATAAGGGCCAGCGCCAACGCCACAAGACTGAATTGCCAAAACCGCAGCCCGCCCGGCCCGGCGATCCGGTAGGCCAGCGGCACAGAGACGATAAACAGCCCGGTCTGGATCAGCAGGGCCGCATCGAAAAACGTCTGCGGGCCGACCCGTGTCGCAATGGGCGACAAGATAATGGCCAAAAGCGGAGGATAGGCATAGGGCAGCGCAAGTTCGCCCGGATGACCCAGATCGGCTGTCATCGCCTGCCAGCTGGCCGCAGTGGCACTGCCAAAGAACATATCGGGCGCCAGATACATCTGATCGGCCAGACCGAGGCCATAAAAGCGGGCGGCGAAATACACCGCCGAAAGGTCAGGCGCCCAGCGACCGGCGAACAGTACATAGACACAGATCGCGAAAATGATCGCGGCACAGGCACCGGTGCGCAAGTCGACGGTTTCGATGGGTTGGCGCAAGGGTCTTTGTTTCCTTCTGGCAGGGCGATCCGAGGGCGGCCTGGCGTCTGCCAAATCATCCGAATATGGTATAAATTTGGCCATCGCCATGGTTTCAGCCGGCCAGTCCGGGTCGAGGCGGGCACTTTGCCACGCGGCGAGGATCGCGGACTATCGGAACCGGCCATGCGATCGCGATCGCTGTCGCAACGGCGCTGAAAGTTGTTGGGTATGACGCGGTTGCTGACATCGCGCAATCGGAAGGGCAGCAATGTACCGCGTGTCGACCCTGCACCCCAAACCCAGTGGGGACGAGAGGTTATCAACTTGAAACGGGCAGCTCTATTTCGTCCGTTCCGACCACATCGGCCGCCCGATCCTGGCGACCAAAAGCAGCGACGCCGTGGTCTGGGAGGCGAGCTATCTGCCCTTCGGTGGCGTCCAGGCCTCGGCCGGTCCCAACATCAACCTGCGCATTCCGGGGCAATGTTTCCAGTCCGAGAGCGGCCTGCACCAGAACTGGATGCGCGACTATGATCCGGCATTGGGGAGGTATCTGCAGGCCGATCCGTTGGGGCTGGTGGACGGGGCCAGCATCTATGGATATGCGCTGCAGAACCCGGGTAGATATACCGATCCGAGGGGGGAGTGTATTGGTCCCTTGGCATATGTATGTGCCGCAGCGGCCGGAGCAGCGATTAACGTGGCCATCGGCTGGTTAATTGACGAGATTTGGGGTGATGGCTGCTACACATGGGAAGAAGGACTCATCGATGCAGCGATAGGGGCTGCAGGTGGGACGCTGTTCAAAGGCGCCGGAGTTGCGTGGAATTTGACGCGGGGTACGAGCACAACAAACACCGCCATATTCTTTGTGACAAGACCAGGATCACGATATCCCAACATTGCAGCGGATATTGGTGCATCGCAGTTTCAGAGGAACCTTCAAGCGTCTGGATACCGCGTTATCTTGCAAAAATCTGGATCAAATGGCCCTGTAACAATACTCAACAACGGAACGAGGACCTACAGTCTGGATACGGCCACCAGCACGAGGACAGCAACCGCTCAGTTGACCGACGAATTTGGCAGGATCATCTCCAAAATTCGTCTGAGTGGACCATAGGGGTCGGAGCAAAGGAGAGTGAAGTGACACGCCAGGCAAGCTGCGCGAAAGCAATATCAAATTTGAATAGATCCATCCACCCTCAAAAAAAGTTTCCGAGCACTGTATTTTTGTCGCCGCGACTACACTACTTTTTTTTCGACTCAGATTGGATATTTGAACCGCCTTTCGTCGACTTTGCCAAAAGCATGAGTAAAGAAGAAGGTTCAAGCTGTATCGTGATATCTAACTTTGACCGGGGCATAGAAGCAATTAATCCATGTCAAGAATCTTATATTTGCGGTGACACCACGCCGGGGGACTACCAAGGCGTTCTTTCTGGAGCCGAGCCAGGCTCGGGTTGGATTTATTCAATGGGTCGATTTGGATTAACTTCTGATGTTGGGGATTGGTGCATTTACTGTGAAAGAGGATCTGAGATTGGAGTAGCTGCATTTTCGAGGGCTGTTCTATCACAGTCTTACCTTGATCTACTCAAACAGATCAGAGCAGTGACAATTGACGAGGCGGTTAGAAATCCTATTTCGCATGGATTTAGCAACGACGCGCTATCTACAATTTGGCGTAACGAGTTGTTGAGTAACTATCCAACTCAATAGTCCTTGATCTCCGATGTAAAGACCCGTCAAACTGCATTGGCCCTTCTCTCGCCACATGCTGAATCCGAGACCGGTCTGCACCAGAACTGGATGCGGGGTTGAAGCGTTGGCCTTCGTCAGCATGACCCTCACCAATCTACTCCATTCACAGCAAGCCTCTCCCATATCCGCTGATCCTCCCATCTTTCGGCCCGACAATATGCCTGCAGACGCGGCGAGGCCGGGGGGAAACACTCTCTCTTCTGCCAGCCGCTCGCAGCAAGTCCCCGTGGCCCTCAACTCACGGCACCCCGCAAACCGTCTGGACAGCCGGCAGCGCCCGCTCTACCCCACCGGCCATGTCCACCGACCGCATCCTTTTGGGCGTCGCCCTCATGCTGGGGTTCTGTATCACCGCCCCGCTGATCGACGTCGCGTCAAAGCTTGCGGCGCAGACCGTACCGGTCGGACAGGTGACTACGGCCCGGTTCATCGTGCAGGCGGCGCTGATGCTGCCGGTCTGCCTGTTTCTGGGCTACGGGTTGCGGATCGGGCGGGGCCAGATTGTCCCGCTGGTTCTGCGCGCCGTGTTTCTGATCCTGTCCACCTACTGTTTTGTCGCAGCGGTAAAGGTGATGCCCATCGCCGACGCCCTTGCAATCGCGTTTGTCGAGCCGTTCCTGCTGCTGATCCTTGGCAAAGTGCTGTTCGATGACGAGGTCGGGCCGCGCCGGATCGGGGCCAGTGCCGTCGGTTTCGCCGGGTCGCTGCTGGTGATCCAGCCCAGTTTCGCGGTGTTTGGGGCGGTGGCCCTGTTTCCGCTGGGAACCGCGCTGTTCTTTGCTGCCTACATGTTGGTGACCCGGTCGCTGGGCCAGAAAATGCATCCGGTGCCGATGCAATACCACACCGCCACCGTGGCCACCGCCCTTTGCCTGCCGGTGATGTGGCTGGCGGAGGGCACCGGGATCAGCAGTCTTGATCCGCTTTGGCCAACCGGAGCCGCGTGGCTTTGGCTGGCCGGTGTCGGCGCGGCATCGGCGGTGGCGCATATGCTGATGACTTATGCGCTGCGTTACGCCCCATCGGCCACACTTGCGCCGCTGCACTATCTTGAAATCGTCAGTGCCGCGGCGCTCGGCTATGTCATTTTCAGCGACTTCCCGAATGCCCTGACATGGGCGGGGATCGCGGTCATCGTCGCATCCGGCCTTTACATCGTGCATCGCGAGCGGATGACGGCGCGGCGGGGATCGGTGATCCTGCCGATTGCACCGCGTCCCGACGCCCAATAGCCTGTCGGCATGACCGCCGATCGTCCCTTTCTGGGCATCCTGCTGATGCTTGGCTTTTGTGTGCTGGCCCCGTTGGGCGACAGCATTGCCAAGTTGCTGGGCGGTCACATAAGCCTTGGGCAACTGGTGCTGGTGCGTTTCGGGGTGCAAGCCCTGCTGCTACTGCCGATCGTCCGGTTCATCGGCGGCAGTCTGCGCGTGTCGCGGCAGCTGTTCGGGCTGACGCTGGTGCGTACCGTTCTGCATATCATTGGCATCGGCCTGATGTTTTTGGCGCTACGTCATCTGCCTTTGGCCGATGCGCTAGCCATCGCGTTCGTGATGCCGTTCATCATGCTGCTGCTGGGGCGCTACGTGCTGGACGAGGAGATCGGCCGACACCGGATGTGGGCTTGTGCCGTTGGTTTCATCGGCACGCTGCTGGTGATCCAGCCGAACTTTGCCGCCGTCGGATGGCCGGCGCTGCTGCCGCTCGGGGTCGCGGTCGTGTTTGCCCTGTTCATGCTGGTGACACGCCAGATTGCCAAGCGGACCGACCCGGTGACCCTGCAGGCAATCAGCGGGTTGCAGGCGGTGGTCCTGCTTTTGCCGGTCATGTTGCTGTTTCCGACGCTGCCGGGTGTCGGCCTGTCGCTGCCCGACATGCGGACACTGTTGCTGCTGGCGGCGATGGGGTCGATCGGCACGTTGGCGCATCTGCTGATGACCGGGTCGCTGCGGTTTGCGCCATCGGCGACGCTTGCGCCGATGCAGTATCTGGAAATTCCGTTCGGCACGCTGATCGGCTGGTTGATCTTTAGTGACCTGCCGAATGGGCTGGCGGCCCTTGGCATCGTCATCACCGTGGCTGCCGGACTTTATGTCATTGGCCACGAGCGGCGTCTGTCAAAGCCGCAACCACCGCAGGCAGCGCCGCCGGCGGCAGAATGACAAGCAGCGGCCCGATGGCGCTGATCTGAACCACGGGTGCGGCAACCGCGTTGGATATGCTGATCGCGCCATCCGGGGCAAAGTCGGCGTCGCGCAGATCCCAGCGGAGACCTTGTGTCGTCAGCCGTGCCGCTGCCAGCGGCAACAGCGACAGCCGGGTGCCGGGGGCAAGGTGCAGTGACAGCCGACCGGGCGCCAGAAAGGTGGCGTCATCGCGACCAAGCAGGACAATCCGCCGATCCGGGAACCGCGCCAGCACGTTCAGCACCGCCAGAGTATGGTCGAGCCGGCCGCCGGAAAAACCGACAGCGATGATCAGCGGCGCGGCGATCCTGTACAGGCATTTTTCAAGATCGGTCGTGTCTTGATTGGAAACCTCGACCAGGCGGTCCGAAAAGGCCGCCTTGGCATCTGCACCAATGCTGTCCATATCGCCGATCACGACCATCGGACGCAGACCCGCCGCAAGTAGTGCTGCGGCTCCGCCATCGGCTGCCACCAGATTTGGAGCATGGCTTAAGGCTGTGGTAATATCCGTGCGTCTAGGGTCGGCACCGCCTACAAGAGTTATTGCTTCGGAAGTGTCAACAATGACCATCGAGACCCCCGATTACCCACCAAAATGGAAACATTCCCCAAAATGGCCACGAAATAATACCCGTAATAACCTGTTCCTGTTCCTGATTGAGAACCAATTGATGGTAAACAGACGTTTGCTGGAAGTGGGAGAAAGCGAGCATTAAGATGGTAGGCCCTAGTAAAATTCTGACCGTTTCTTATGGGACGTTCTCCTGCACTTTGGAAGGCTTTGACGATTCGTTTGCGACGATGAAGGCGATTGCCGAATATTTTCGCGACCTTGCCGCCGATGACCGGTACTTTGGTGCCGAACCGGCAACGCCCGATGCCGACATGCTGGCGCGGATTGCCGAGCGTGAAGTGGCGCGTCGGGTCGAGGCACGGATGGACGCATCCGGCATCACCCTGCGCACCGGCACGGCCCTTGAACGGCCTGTCGCGGAACCCGCCACGCCGGACGCCGACACATCGTCACCCGTATCCCTTGGCGGGACGGCCCCGACGATGCCACCAGCAGCCCGTCCGGTTGCACGCACATCTTTGACCAATCCTGATGAAACTGCAGATTCGAACACCAGCCCGTCGACGACGGTCGATGACGCTGGTTTCGCCACCGGGGACGGGACTTGGGCGGATCATGTCGATCCGGCCCCGACGCTCGCAGCACCCGCCCCGGTGGCGACCAACAAGATGTCGATGGGATCGGCCAATACGCCGCCCGATTCGGAAAGCGTCGCTGCGAAGCTGCAACGCATTCGCGCCGTTGTCGGCAAAGGATCTGCGAATATTGTTGATGACGAAAATGCCTTTGCGGCAATGACCGACAGGCTTGACGACAACGCTGATAATCAGGCGTTGCATGATGCGGTGAATGACGCAGAGGCTGCGGACGGCGAAACCGACGAAAATTTGTCCGCAATGATGGCCCGGTTGAGTCAGCCGGCAGACGAAGGCGATAATTCGGAGGATTTCGACTGGTCCGACACTGACTCCGATGCCGATGAACCGGAAGCCGGACCGGACAGGGACGACGATGCCGGTGCGACCGTGGACGACAGCGACGACGCAGGTGCTGAAGGCACCCCAGATATGGCTGCCGCAAGCGAAGCTGTGGACGACGATCAATCCGCTGATGTCCCGCATGTCCGCGCCCGTGTCATCCGCATGAAGCGGAGCGACTACGACCGCGCCGTCGCCAAGGGCCGTGCTGATGCGGCATCAGACGCCGACGTTGAAACAAACGATGATGACCCAATCGGTCCGGCTGAAGCCGAAACCGGTTCGACTGAGGCCGAAACCGCGGAAGTCGGGGCCACCGAGACCGACGTGGCAGAAAGCGACGAGGGCAAGATCGATCCTGCCGAAAGTGAAATGGCGGATCAGCCCTCGGATGACGACGAGATGGCTGAAGACCTGGACGATCTTTCAAAGATTGACGGTCACAAGACCGCCGACGAGCTGGTCGACAATGCCCTCTCGGACGAAAAAGAGGCCGAGTTGCTTGCAGAACTGGCGATGCTGCAGCGCGAAGATCAGGCAGAGCCCGGCGACCTGGCGGCTTTCGTTGATGCTTTGGACAATGTCCAGGAAGATGATCAGGAAGAAAATCAGGACGCGCCGTCTGGCGGGGCCGACGTCGAAGTAGGACACCACGATCCGCGGCTTGGCCGCGAAATCCTGGAACAAGAGCCAGATGCCGACGAGGAGTCGATGTCGCGGATTCTGTCGCAAACGGATGCTGAGCTTCTCGAACCCGAAGGCAACCGGCGCCGTCAGGCCATCGCGCAACTTCGCGCGGCAGTCGCTGCGACCGAAGCGGCACGCCGCATGGGCGAACCCGCGTCGGACAAGAAAGATGCCGAAATCGCCTTTCGCGACGATCTGGAACAAGTTGTCCGACCGCGCCGCGCGACACTGACCGATACGTCTGAACGATCCGATTCGGAACGTCCGCGTCCGGCACCGCTGAAACTGGTCGCATCGCAGCGTATTGATACGCCCAAGTTAGATGCAGAACCGGCAGAAATCAGCCAAGTGCAGCCACGCCGCGTTCACGTCGAGACTACGAACAGGGACGACGACGTTGATGATGACCTCGGATCATTCGCAGACTACGCCGAAAGCGTCGGCGCCAAAGATCTGGGCGAATTGCTGGAGGCCGCGGCTGCCTACACATCGTTCGTCGAAGGACTGGATGATTTCTCGCGTCCGCAGATCATGAAAAAGGTCCGCATGCTGTCGCCAGAGGAATTCAACCGCGAAGACGGGCTTCGGTCTTTTGGCACGCTGTTGCGGCAGGGACGGATCAACAAGATCAGAAACGGACGTTTCCGGGTATCTGAACAGACCCGTTTCCGCCCCGAGGCCCTGGTCGCGCGGGGCTAGTCGCAAAGGATCAGTCAAACCGGGCGGTCTTTGCAGACATGCAAGGTCGCCTGGCATTTCCAAGTCGTGCATGATCTTGCGGACGTAGCCAATTGGAATCTCCTGAGAGATGGCTGTCGAGCGAACGATAGGCAATCCCAATGGCGTGGTATCTTCAGACGCAACGAGGGCGGGCGATCAATCCTCGGCGGGGTCGCGCTTTGCGTCCGGGTCGGCCTGACCGATACCGCGAAACACAAATCTGAACGGCACCGCCCAGGCCACCCCGAGAACCGCGTAGATCAACAGTTCCGCCCAAAATGGCGGGCGGCCGATGTTGCTCAGGATCGTGACCGAAAATACGACGTAGACCGGCAACCAAACCAGTAACAGCACCAGTGACCAGCGACGGCGGGATTTGTATGACAGTGCCATCAGTCGGCGAACGGATCGGTGACAAGGATCGTGTCCTCGCGCTCGGGCGAGGTCGACAGCAGGGCGACCGGACAGCCGATCAGTTCCTCGACCCGGCGGACATACTTGATTGCCTCGGCGGGCAGGTCGGCCCAGGATCGCGCCCCCTCGGTCGATTGCGTCCAGCCCGGCAATTCCTCGTAAACCGGGGTGCAGCGGGCCTGTTGATC
The DNA here is from genome assembly GCA_037969545.1 of Paracoccaceae bacterium. GTDB lineage: Bacteria > Pseudomonadota > Alphaproteobacteria > Rhodobacterales > Rhodobacteraceae > JBBKXP01. The sequence goes on from JBBKXP010000491.1 coordinate 8,050, forward strand.
GGCGGCGGTCGGCAGATAATCCAGTCGCTTGCCGTCCAGATCATACGCGACGCAGATCTTCAGGGTCTCGAACCCGTCGAGCACATCCAGTTTGGTCAAGGCGATGCCGTTGACGCCCGAGGTCGCACAGGTCTGGCGCACCAGCACCGCATCGAACCAGCCACAGCGCCGCTTGCGCCCGGTGACAGTGCCAAACTCATGCCCCCGTTCACCCAACCGCGCCCCGTCGGCGTCGAACAGTTCGGCCGGAAACGGCCCCTCGCCCACCCGCGTCGTGTAGGCCTTGACGATGCCAAGGACAAAGTCGATCGACCCTGGTCCGATCCCGGTGCCGGTCGCCGCCTGCCCGGCGATCACGTTTGAGGACGTGACATAGGGATAGGTGCCAAAATCGATGTCGAGCAGCGCCCCCTGCGCCCCCTCGAACAGGATCCGCTTGCCCTCTTTTTTCTTTTCGTTCAGCACCTTCCAGACCGGAGCGGCGTATTCCAGCACGACTGGCGCAATCGCCTGCAGCGCCGCCAGCAAAGCGTCACGGTCCACCGGGTCCATCCCCAGCCCGCGCCGCAAGGCGTCGTGGTGCGCCAGCGCGCGGTCCAGCCGGGTTTGCAGGGTTGCATCGTCGGCCAGATCTGCGACCCGGATCGACCGGCGCCCCACCTTGTCCTCGTAGGCCGGGCCGATGCCGCGCCCTGTGGTGCCGATACGCGCCACCGCATTGGCGCTTTCGCGAACCCGGTCCAGTTCGCCGTGGATCGGCAGGATCAGGGGGGCATTTTCGGCGATCATCAGGGTTTCCGGGGTAATCGTCACCCCCTGCCCGCGCAGTCCCGCGATTTCCTTTTCCAGATGCCAGGGGTCCAGCACGACGCCGTTGCCGATCACCGACAGCTTGCCACCGCGCACGATGCCACTGGGCAGCAGCGACAACTTGAAAACTTCACCATCGATGACCAGCGTATGTC
>JBBKXP010000492.1:0-6810 GCA_037969545.1 Paracoccaceae bacterium
GCCCACAAGCCCGCCCAACCCCAAAAGAAGGAAGAGGTTCACCGAAACTTCGGCGATGGGAAGGTAAATCAACATGTCACGGGTCCGGCGATGCCAAGGTCGCGCCGTCACCAGAACGCCAATCCTGCGCGGGTGTCAAACCTTTGGGCCGGATTTATGCCGCTTTGCGGCAGGAAATGCCGGTTGGACCTAAGATCGTTGCAAAACTGGACCGAATTCAGCTGTGCAGATCGCGCAAGTAGCGGCGCAGGACCGTTTCCAGTTTCGCGGCTCCGATGGGCGCCATCGCCTTGGTGTGTTCATGGCTGATCGCCTCGTCACTCATCCCTGCCGCCATGTTGGTGATGGTCGAAATCGCCGCCACCCTGAGGCCCAGGAACCGTGCAAGGATCACTTCCGGCACCGTCGACATCCCAACGGCGTCGGCCCCAAGCAACGCAATCGCGCGAATCTCTGCCGGGGTTTCGAATGATGGACCAGAATACCAAGCATAGACGCCTTGTGCCATCTCTACGCCTTCGGCAATGGCTGCCGCCAGCAATCCGGCCCGCATTGCGGGATTATAGGCGCCTTGCATCGGGACAAATCGTGCATCCGTCGGTTCGCCGATCAGCGGGTTCAGACCGGAAAAGTTGATGTGATCGCTCAGGCACATGATCGACCCGGTCGGCATGTCGTCACGCAGCGACCCCGCCGCGTTTGTCGCAATCACCGCACCGGCGCCAAGTCCCTGCAAAACCTCCAGAGGGAGACGCATCGCATCGGCACGGCCGCTTTCATAGAAGTGCGCCCGCCCGCCAAATACCGCCACGCGCACCCCTTCCAGATCGCCGACGACCAGTTTCGGGTTATGGCCGCTGACCCCGGCATGCGGAAAACCCGGCAGGTCGTCATACGGAATGGCAACCCCTTTGACGGTCTCAGCCAGATGTCCCAGCCCGGACCCCAGAATCAACCCGATCCGCACCGGCGTCGCGCCCGCGCGGTCACGGACCAAGGCGACAAGATCAGCGCTCTTTGACATAGGGTTCACCGCCGGCACGCGGCGGGATCGCTTTTCCGACAAACCCGGCAAGGATGATGACGGTCAGGATATAGGGCATGGCATCCAGCAGCTGCACCTGCACCCTGAGGTTGATCGCCCTTTCCAGAATGTCCGGGCGCAGCGCCAACGCCTGCAGATAACCGAACAGCAGGGTCGCCATCAGGGCATACCACGGCCGCCACTTGGCAAAGATCAGGGCGGCTAGCGCGATATAGCCTCGACCGGCAGTCATCTCTCGAGTGAAACCGGCCTGCAGGGCGGTCGACATATAGGCCCCGGCGATCCCGCACAGCACCCCGGCAATCAGGATGGCGGCATAGCGCATGCGGATCACCGAAATACCTGCGGTATCCACCGCGGCCGGGTTTTCGCCCACCGCGCGCAGGCGCAATCCAAAGCGGGTGCGATACAGGATCCACCATGACAGGGGCACCAACAGCAGCGCCATGTAAACGATGATCGCATGGCCGGAAATAAGTTGCGAATAGATCTTCATCGGCAAACTGGCCTGCGAAATCTCACGGATTTTCGTCAGTGCGCCGGGCCAGATGATCGGGTCGAACCGGGCCGCGCCCGAAAGCTGCGGCGTGCGCGAACCCTGTTGGAACACGGCCTGCGCCACCACGACTGTGATACCGGAGGCGAAAAAGTTGATGGCAACGCCAGATATCAACTGATTGCCGCGAAACGTGATCGACGCCAACCCATGCACCAGCGACAGCATCACCGACCCGAGGATGGCAGCAAACAACCCCAGCCAGGCATTGCCTGTCACCGCCGCCACGGCCGCGGCGACAAAGGCCGCCGCCAGCATTTTGCCCTCCAGCCCGATATCAAAAATTCCGGCCCGTTCCGAAAACAGACCGGCAAGGCAGGCCAGCAACAGCGGTGTCGCCATTCGAATCGTGCCGCCAAGGATCGAGATGTCAAAAAGCGCGAAGATATCCATGCTATTTTCCGACCTCCGGGGAAAGCGCGGCGGCCGGTTTTCGCCGCAGCGCCAGAAACACGCGCTCGAGTGGACTGCGCACCATGTTGTCCAGGGCGCCGGTAAACAGGATCACCAGCGACTGGATCACCACCACCATCTCTTTCGGAACCTGCGCCTGTATCGAAAGCTGGGTGCCGCCCTGATAAAGGAACCCGAACAGGATCGCCGCCAGCAACACCCCCAACGGATGGTTGCGCCCCATCAGGGCCACGGCGATGCCGATGAAACCGGCCCCTTCTGCCGAATTCAAGACCAGACGCTCGGCCTCGCCCATGACGTTGTTGACCGACATCATGCCGGCCAGCGCCCCGGAAATGATCATTGCGATCATGATGATCTTGGTCGCCGATATCCCGGCATAACTGGCAGCCGATTCAGAATGACCAAAGGCGCGTATCTGAAACCCCAACCGGGTCCGCCAGATTAGCAGCCAGACAAGAAAACAGGCGATCAGCGCAATCACAAAGGCAAAGTTGGCGGGTGCGTCCGATGCAAAGGGTATCCCGAAAACGCCGAGCATGTCGGCAAAATTGGGCAGATGGGTCGCGGCGGGAAAACTCGCCGTTGCCGGTTCCATGCTGCCGGCGGGTTTCAGGACGTTGACAAGGATGTGGTTCAGCAGGGCATAGGCGATAAAGTTGAACATGATCGTGGTAATCACGATGTGACTGCCGCGCTTGGCCTGCAGAAAAGCCGGAATTGCCGCCCAGATCGCCCCGAACAGGCCCGAAAGAGCGATCGCCGCGATCACCGCCAACGACCAGTGCGGCCACGGCACGAACAGACAGGCATAGGCCACGCCAACGCCGCCCAGCAATGCCTGACCTTCACCCCCGATGTTGAACATCCGGGCGTGAAAGGCGACAGATACCGCCAGCCCGGTAAAGATAAAGTTGGTGGCGTAATAAAGGGTATAGCCCCACGCCCGACTGGACCCCATCGCGCCATCGACCATGATTCGCAGGGCGTTGATGGGGTTCTGCCCCGTGGCCAGCAGTACCAGCGCCGAAATCAGCGCGGCCAGCAACAGCGAAATCATCGGGATCAGAAGGACATCGGCCCACTTTGGCATCTTTTCCATTCTAGGCCGCCTCTTCGTTGACACCGGCCATGAGCAGGCCCAGTTCCTTGACGTCTGTTTCAGAGGGCAACCGTTCGCCCATGATCTGCCCGTCGAACATGACCGCGATCCGGTCGGACAGTGACATGATCTCTTCCAGCTCGACCGAAACCAGCAGGATCGCCTTGCCCTGATCACGCAGGGCCACGATCTGCTTGTGAATGAATTCGATGGCGCCGATATCCACCCCGCGCGTCGGTTGCCCGATTAATAGCAAGTCCGGGTTGCGTTCGATCTCGCGTGCGACGACGATCTTCTGCTGGTTGCCGCCGGAAAAGCTTTTGGCAGGCAGCAGCGGATTGGGGGGCCGCACATCAAATCGGGCCATCTTGTCGGCCGTATCCTGACGGATCGCCGCATTGTCCATGAACAGCGCATTTTTCTGGTAGGCCGGATCGTTGTGATAGCCGAAGGCGACATTCTCCCAGGCGGTGAAATCCATGATCAGGCCTTCGGACTGGCGATCTTCGGGGACATGGGCGATGCCGCGGGCGCGCCGGGTCTGGCCATCGGAATGGGCGCCGGACAGGTCGATCGACTTGCCGTTCAACCGGATCTCGCCCGTCGCCTTGTGATAGCCACCCAAGACCTCGAGCAGTTCAGACTGGCCGTTGCCAGCGACTCCGGCGATCCCGTAGATTTCCCCGGCCCGGATCACAAAGGATATATCCTTGAGCCGCTTCACCCCCCACATGTCGACCGCCCCCAGAGCCTTGACCTCGAGCACCACATCACCCAGATCGGCTGGTCCCTTGACCACGTTCAACAGCACCTTGCGCCCGACCATCAACTCGGCCAGTTCCGGCGGCGAGGTGTCGGCGGTCTTGACCGTCGCCGTCATTTCCCCGCGCCGCATGACCGACACCGTATCGGTAATCTCCATGATCTCGCGCAGCTTGTGGGTGATCAGGACGATCGTCTTGCCCTCGTCGCGCAGCCGTCCGAGGATCCGGAACAACTGATCTGCTTCGGACGGGGTCAGCACGCCGGTCGGTTCGTCAAGGATCAGAATGTCGGCCTTGCGATACAGGGCTTTCAGGATTTCGACCCGTTGCCGCTTGCCGACGCCGATGTCCTCGACCACCGCATCGGGATCGACCTGCAGTTCATATTCACTGGCCAGTTCTTTCAGCTGGGCACGCGCCTTTTTCAGCGATGGCCGCAGCAGGGCGCCGTCTTCGGCCCCCAGCACCACATTCTCCAACACTGTAAAGTTCTCCACCAACTTGAAATGCTGGAACACCATGCCGATCCCTGCGGCAATGGCATGCTGGCTGTCGGGAATCTCGGTCAGCGTCCCGTTGATCCAGATCTCGCCAGAGTCGGCCTTGTAGAACCCGTAAAGGATCGACATCAGGGTTGACTTGCCAGCGCCGTTTTCACCGATGATGCCATGAATCGTGCCGGGCATCACCCGGATCGAGATATCCTTGTTGGCCTGCACCGGACCAAAGGCTTTGGATATGCCTTTCAGCTCGATGGCCGGAACCTTGTCAGGCATGGCGCCCCCCTGCGGCTGGTATGCAAAGGCCGCGCCGATGGAATGTCGGCGCGGCCTGATTTTCTAGCTTGCTTGCCTCAGAAGTTCAGATCGGGGCAGGTTTCGTCGGACATGTAGTCATGCACGACCAGCGACCCATCTGCCATCTGCGCTGCAGCGGCATCAACGGCGGCCTTCATTTCGTCAGTGATCAGCGGCGCGTTGTTGTCGTCCAGCGCATAACCCACACCGCCGTTGGCGACGCCCATCACATTGACCCCGGTTTCCAGATCGGCCCCGGCGGTGAATGCGTCGTAAACCGCGTTATCCACCCGCTTCATCATCGAGGTCAGAACCTGCCCCGGATGCAGGTAGTTCTGGTTCGAATCCACACCGATCGACAGGATGTCCTGATCGGCGGCGGTTTGCAGAACGCCAACCCCGGTGCCGCCCGCAGCCGCATAGACCACATCGGCCCCCTGACTGATCTGTGCCAGCGTCAGTTCCGACCCCTTGACCGGGTCGTTCCACGCAGCCGGGGTGGTGCCCGTCATGTTCCCGATGACGGTGGCATCAGGGTTGATCGCATGAACGCCCTGCGCATAGCCGCAGCCGAACTTGCGGATCAGCGGAATGTCCATCCCGCCGATGAACCCGACAGTGCCCGATTCCGACACCATCGCGGCCAACATGCCGACCAGATACGACCCTTCATGTTCGTTGAACACGACCGAACGGACGTTCGGCGCGTCGACGACCATATCGATGATCTCGAACTTGAGATCGGGATAGTCGGCGGCGACGGTTTCCAGCGGTGTTGCCCAGCTGAAACCGGCCATCACGATCGGGTTGTTACCAGCTTCGGCAAACTGTCGGATTGCCTGTTCACGCTGTGCGTCCGAGGTAATCTCGAATTCGGCAAAGCTGCCGCCGGTTTCTTCGGCCCAACGCTGCGCACCGGCAAAGGCGGACTCGTTGAACGACTTGTCAAACTTGCCGCCGAGGTCGAAAATCAGTGCCGGATCGGCTAGCGCGGCACCGGCCGACAGGGCCAGCGCGGCGGTCGCGCCAAGAAATTTGTGCATGAGGGTCATTGTCGATCTCCCAATCGTTGTTGCTGGCATCTGCCAGGGTCAGACCCTGAATTACTGACACCTCGGGCGGCGGAGTCAATTTGGTGAGCGCAGATTCCGTGCAAGCCAACGGAATTAGCGCCAAATCAGGCGTTTTTTGACCAAATGATCAAAAGAATTCGCAATCTAGAGTTGGCAGGTCATGGCCAAAGCATCCGCCCTTTGCCCATCTGACTGGCGATAATAGCCCCGCCGCCGCCCTGATTCGACAAAGCCTTCCGCATGATAAAGAGCGATAGCCGCGTGATTATCCGCCGCAACTTCGAGGAACGCTGTCGCCGACCCCCGGATCCGAGCAAGCGTCATGAACTCTCCCAGCAAATCCCGCCCGATGCCCAGTCGTCGCGCCGTCGGATCGACGGCAAGGGTCAGCACCTCGGCCTCGTCCAGAACCAATCGGCCAATGATGAATCCATATTGACGCGTCAGCAGAAACACATCCGGATTGATCAGCAGACTGGCAAACGCGTCTGCGGTCCAGGGTGGCGGCGCAGTGAATGCGGCGGCATGCAGCCGCGCCAGCCAGGCCGGTTTCACTGCAGGATGGCCGGCGCCGGGGTCCGCGACTGGGCCGCATCAGGGGCGCGGACGTAAAGCGGTGCTGGACGCGGCTCTGGGGCGCCAAGACGGCTGGCGGTGATCCGGGCAATACGCGCGACAGCGATCTCTGGCGACACGATCGGCGCATGATGGGTTGGCGGCTGATCCGTCAGTTCCGGCGGTTCCCCCGCCTGATCCGTGAACCGCTGCAGGTAGGCCTGCCCACGCGGCGCAGCGATCGACACCGTGACCGGCCGGGGCAGGCCATAGGCCAGCACGTCAAACCCATTTACCCCGATTGCTGGCTTGCCAAGGCCGAGTGCGAGGCCACGTGCAGCAGACACCGCGATCCTGATGCCGGTAAAGTTTCCGGGCCCTGTGCCGACTCCGATGGCGTCCAGATCGGCCCACGATATTCCGGCATCGGCCAGTATCGTGGCCAACATGCCCATGAGATGCTCCGCTTGTCCTTTGGCCATCGGATCGATCCGCGCTATGACC
>JBBKXP010000493.1:0-15279 GCA_037969545.1 Paracoccaceae bacterium
GCCCTGGGGATCGGATTGGCAATCAGCTGGCCGCCGGGAATATCCATCGCGTTGCGCATTTTTTGCGCCGCGGCACTGTCGGCGCAGCTGTCCATCCGCAGCGGGGCGGGCAGATCGGATGTCGAGGACCAAAAGGCGGGCAGACTGTCCTGCCGATACGCAATCACGGGAACTCCAAGGGTTTCAAGGAATTCGTAGGTCTTTTTAAGGTCAAGGATCGCCTTGGCGCCAGCGGCCACCACAATCACCGGGGTCTGGGCCAGTTCCTGCAGGTCGGCGGAAATGTCGAACGAAGTTTCCGCACCGCGATGCACGCCGCCGATGCCGCCAGTCGCAAAGACACTGATCCCGGCCAGATGCGCCGCGATCATCGTTGCGGCCACGGTCGTCGCCCCGGTGCCGCCGGTGGCTATGCAGGCGGCGATATCGGCACGGGACAGTTTGGCGACATCCTTTTTCTGCGCCAACGCGTCAAGCTGTCCGGCATCCAACCCGATGTGCAGGACGCCAGCAATGACCGCGATCGTCGCCGGGATCGCGCCGTTCGCCCGCACCTCGACCTCGACCAATCGCGCGGTTTCAATGTTTCGGGGATAGGGCATGCCGTGGGTGATGATCGTGCTTTCCAGCGCCACCAGCGGTGTGGCAGATTTCAGCGCGGCTTGGACCTCAGGCGAAAACTGCATCGGGACAGCATGGCGGTTCATGAATGGGACTCTCTCGAAACATGGTTTGCGGCGGCGTTCAGCGCCCGGTCCAGGGCATCGTGGCGGTTCAACCCTTGCGCCTCTGACGCGATGTGGGCCGCCATGAAGGTGTCGCCAGCGCCGGTGACGCGCGTGACGAGAACCGGCTGAGGTTGCAGTGTGATCAGGTCATCACCCGTCGCCTCTGTCGTCGGGTTGCCACCGTCGGTGACCAGCACCCGGCGGGCACCGCGCCGGATCAGCCCGCGTGCGGCATCGTTGGAGGTGTCAAACCGGGTTTGGCAAAGTAGCCCGGCCTCTTCGAGGTTGACGTAGAAGGTCGCCGAGGAATGGTCGAGAAGCGCCAGTAATCGTTCGGCTTTTCCGGGACTTGCTGGCGCGACACGAAGGTCTGATTTGGCGAACAGCGGCGAGGCCGCGATATCGTGCAGCAATTCCGCTGTCAGATTGCCGTCGAGTGCAACCAGCCCAGACCAGGGCGCTGCGACCGACCCTAGTCGCCCATCCGACAGTGGCAACAATATCTTGGCGCCGGTCGCCTCGAGCGAATGGGCATCCGCGATTGCCGCGATCAGGCCATTCGCGCCTTCGATTGCCATATAGACATCGGTCGCCAGATCGTCGCTGCGATAAACGTGGGCGGTGATCAGGCCCATACGATCAGCCTCGGCGATCAGCTCGTCACCTTCGGCGTCGCGCCCGATGCTTGTCAGCAGTGCGGGGGCCATGCCAAACCTTTGCAGGGTCATCGCGATGTTCATCGCAACGCCGCCGGGCACGCGGATGATCCGCCCCGGCACGTCGGCACCCAGCCGCATATGGCTGGCCGACCGCCCGATCACATCCCAAAGGACGGAACCGATACAGATGATGTCAGGCGTCATGTCGGGCGGGGGCGTCATGCCGCTTGATGGCGTGACATAGCGCAGGCGTCAATCGGTCGATCAGCCGGGTACGCCGAATGTCAGGTTGGCCCAAAGGGTTTCCCAAACACCGCCGGTCGCCTCGGTCAGTTCGGCGGTAGGTTCGCGCAGCACGACGGCGTCAAGCATGTAACTGTAGCCGGGCCTGACCGGGACCGTCGCGATGCCTTCGTCATCGGTGCGGGTCGTAGAGACGATGACGGTATCGTCGGGCGCTTTTTCGAATATTTCGACCTGGGTGTCAGCGCGGGGGTCGGTGCGATAGAACACCTGCACCTGCATGCCACCCGAAAGATCATCGGTATAGGGGTTGGTCAGGGCGACAATCTCGGTTTCGAGGCCAGTGCGCCGGTCGGCCCCCGCGCTGTTGCCAACTCCGATCAGGGTCTTGGAAAAGCGGGAATAGGCCTCCTTGAAATTTGCCAAGGGCAGCCCACGCGCAATGTGTCGGGCCGGGGCATCGGTGAAATCCTTGTGTTCAAGAAAACGCGCGAACTTGGCCCAATCTTCGTAGTCCACGGTCGACACGGTGGATTGATAGGCGACAATGTTCAACCCTTCGGCCAGCGGATCCTGCTGCAGGCCGGGCGTGTCGCCGATGCGCATTTCCACGGGTTTGGCGACATCACCGGCAAAAACCACGTAGTTGACGATGCGCTGTGGGATATAGGCCAGATTGATCCCTTCGAACTGCTGCCCGTTGACAATCGCGGCTTCGAGCCTACCGTCCGCCGGAACCTGATAGGCCAGCGGTTCAAGCCAGAATTCGTGAGCGGCAACAGGGCCTGACAGCAATGCAAGGACAAAGGCGAGTATGCGCATGATCGGTTCCTCAATGGGTGCAGCTAGGGTGACCCTTGCCCGGATATTGTCAAGCGCGCTGGTCCTTTGGATCACGCTTGCGTCAGTTGCGGCAGCGCACGAGGTTCTGCCCGCCATCGCCGACATGACAGAGGTCGACGGGGTGTTGCAATTCGAGGTGCGCGCGAACATCGAGAGCTTTGTCGCCGGCATCGACCTGACCGAAGTGGCCGACACCAATGCGGCGCCCGAGGCCGCGGATTACGACAGCCTGCGTGCCCTGCCGCCCGCCGAAATGGCGGCGCGGTTTCAGGCGTTCTGGCCCGACATGGCGGCCCGGATGACGATCCGGCTGGGCAACACCGACGTGGTTCCCGATTTCATTGCGATTCAGGTGCCTGAGGTCGGAGATACAGGTGTCGTCCGCGCCTCGACTTTTCAATTTTCGGCGACGATCCCGGCGGGGGCGGACACTGCGCAGATCGGCTGGGCACCCGAATTCGGCACACTGGTAATCCGCCAGCAGGGGGTCGAAAACCCTTATGACGGGTATCTCGAGGCCGGGGCGATCAGCGACCCGATTGCGCTGGCCGGGGGCGGGCAGGTCGGTCAGTGGCGGACCTTTGCTAACTATGTTCCGGTTGGTTTCGACCATATCGTGCCCAAGGGGCTGGACCACATCCTGTTCGTCCTTGGCCTGTTCTTTCTGTCTACACATTTCCGCCCGCTGCTGCTTCAGGTTACCAGTTTCACCGTGGCGCATACGATCACGCTGGCGCTGGCGGCGCTGGGGTATGTGTCGGTGCCATCCAGCATCGTGGAACCGATTATCGCGGCGTCCATCGTTTTTGTCGCGGTCGAGAATATCCTGACGCGGGGGTTGTCGCCGTGGCGACCGTTGGTGGTGTTCTGTTTCGGACTATTGCACGGTCTGGGGTTCGCGTCCGTGCTGGGCCAGTTCGGCCTGCCTGCCGGGGCCTTCATTCCGGCGCTGATCGGGTTCAACGTCGGGGTCGAGCTGGGGCAGTTGTTCGTTATTGCCGTTGCCTTACTCTGCGTCGTGCAGGCGATCCGGGTTGACCGTGGGGCAAACGAGGTGGCACAGGCAAGCGTGATCTATATTCTGTTGGCGCTCGTCCTTGGCGGGCTTGCGGTCCTGTTATGGCAGCAGCCTGACGCCTTGCCGTTCAGCACCGTCGACGGCGTGCCGCTTTACACGTTCCTTGCGCCGCTCGCCGTCCTGTCAGCGCTTTGCCTGCTGTCGGTGCATTACCGCGATCACCTGTCGGCCTACCGCCGGATCGTTTCGATACCGGCCTCGGCGGCGATTGCGCTGGTCGGGACCTATTGGTTTATTCAGCGCGTCTTTTTCTAAGACTTTGTGGTAACGCCGGGGCAGTTTTTGGCGACGATCTGGTCGATCAAGGCGGTGAAATCGGCGCTGCTGCGGTTGCGCACCAGCGTCCAGATTTGCAATGTTGTGGGACGCGAACAATAGTTTTCCATGTCGCCGACAATCGCGGCCCAGTCCTGAACTTTAAGAATGCCGACCCGGTGCTGAAAGAACGCGTTTTCATCGACGCGCATGTAAGACATCATCGAAATCCGCATGCGCGCCTTTTCAACGCGGGTCAGATTGTCAAAATTGTCGCGACCGCGCATCAACAGGTCAGTGATCTCGTCACTCTTGGCAAGATCAAGCCACAAGTTGACGAATGACTGTGAAATAGCCTGGCTGGCGGCCGCGCGCAGGGCCCGTGTATTGCGCCGGATCTGATAGCCGGTATAGCTGATCGAGGTGATGACCCCGAGGCCGCCAAGAATTTGCAAAACCTCTTGTATGGTCATCATGACTCCGGTGCCTGCCTGACCGGATGCTAGGGCCGGAATCGGCCTTGCAGCATCCCAATTCGCTGTCTATACGACCCACACTCTAAATCCCGCAGGCGGGGGCGGGTGTTTTGGGGAGAAATCCCAGCACATCCACCGGTTGGGCCATTTGGTCTGATACCCCCGCCGAGGCTAAACCGGAAAAGGAAACGACATGGCTCTTCCCGAGTTCTCCATGCGCCAGCTGCTTGAAGCCGGCGTTCACTTTGGCCACCAGACCGCGCGCTGGAACCCAAAGATGCAATCCTACATCTACGGATCGCGCAACGGCATTCACATTCTCGACCTGACCCAGACTGTTCCGCTGTTGGATCAGGCGTTGCAGGTCATCCGTGACACCGTCGCCAAAGGCGGTCGTGTGCTGTTCGTCGGGACCAAGCGGCAAGCGCAGAAATCCGTCGCCGAAGCGGCCGAGAAGTCGGCGCAATTCTACATGAACCACCGCTGGCTGGGCGGCACGCTGACCAACTGGCAGACCGTGTCAAAGTCGATCCAGCGGCTCAAGCAGATCGATGAGGCGGCCGAAGGCGGGTTCGAAGGCCTGACCAAGAAGGAACGGTTGGGGATGGAGCGCGAGCAGGGCAAACTGCAAGCCTCGCTTGGCGGCATCCGCGAAATGGGCGGCACCCCCGACCTGTTGTTCGTGATCGACGTGAACAAGGAGGATCTGGCGATCCTCGAGGCCAAGAAACTGGGAATCCCGGTTGTGGCGGTGGTTGACAGCAATTGCTCGCCTGCCGGCGTCGACTATGTGATCCCCGGTAACGATGACGCCGCGCGCGCAATTTCGCTCTATTGCGATCTGGCCGCTCGCGCCGCACTTGACGGCATGTCGACCCAGATGGCCAAGGCCGGCGTCGATATGGGCGCGATGGAAGAACTGGCCGAAGGTGTCGTCGCCGAAGAAGCCGCCGCCGTCTAAGTCGCTGCAGCTGCAAATCTGGCCGGGCAAGGGGTTACCCCGCCCGGTCTTACCGATATTCACAGGAGAAATGCGATGTCGATCACCGCACAGATGGTCAAGGAACTGCGCGACAGCACAGGAGCCGGCATGATGGATGCCAAGAAGGCGCTGACCGAAAACGATGGCAACATGGACGCCGCCGTCGATTGGCTACGCACCAAGGGGCTGGCCAAGGCCGCCAAGAAATCCGGGCGCACCGCCGCCGAAGGTCTGGTCGGCGTCGCCGTATCGGGTGGCAAGGGTGTTGCGGTCGAGGTCAACTCGGAAACCGATTTCGTTGCCAAGAACGCCGAGTTTCAGGCGATGGTCGGCGGTATTTCCAAGGCGGCGCTGGGAGTCGACGATACCGCCGCCCTGCTATCGACCAAGGTCGACGGCAAAGAAGTGTCGGTCATGATCACCGACGCCATCGCCAAGATCGGCGAGAACATGTCGGTGCGCCGGATGGCAACTGTCAGTGGCGACACCGTCGTCACTTATGTCCACAACGCAGCCGCACCCGACATGGGCAAGATCGGCGTTCTGGTCGCCATGACCGGCGACAATGCCGCCTTTGGTCGCCAAGTCGCCATGCACATCGCCGCCGCTAACCCGGCGTCGCTGTCCGAGGCTGATTTGGACCCGGCGGTCATCACCAAGGAAAAGCAGGTCCAGATGACATCGCCCGCGAAAGCGGCAAGCCCGATGCAGTAATCGAAAAGATGCTGGTCGGCCGGATGAAGAAATTCGTTGCCGAAAGCACGCTTCTGGGGCAGGCCTTCGTCGTCAACCCCGACCTGACGGTCGCGGCTGCAGCCCAAGACGCAGGTGTCACGATTACCGGGTTCGTGCGTCTGGAAGTCGGCGAAGGCATCGAAAAGGCCGAAGAAGATTTCGCTGCCGAGGTTGCCAAGCTGAACAAGAAAGACTGATTTTCCCGAAGGTCAATCGAACCGACCCTCGGGAGACCGGGGGTCGTCTTGCAATGCAAAAGGATTGCGGCACCGCATCGGGAGAATGCGGTGCCGCGCCCTTTGGTGCTGTCCGGGGATGGGATGGGACAATGCACACTTTCAAGGGTGCCGATCCACCAGGGCAAACCCCGATGAACCAGCGTCCGGTTTCCCGGCACGGGCGGCTTTCCTTGTAATCTCAAGGGATCCGACCCGCTGTTCCAAGGCCTAAGGCCACCACTCACGGAACATGGTCAGATTGACATTTGGTGGCGTGGAACGAAAGTCAGGTATTCCCGACCCGCTGCGCAACTAACCGACGAATGACCCAAGGTCACATTGATAAAAATTGCGCCGACCGCGATCAGGCCCCGGGCTCGATCTCGAACAGCTGGTTGTAAAAGGCGGCCTTTAGCACCGCCTGAGCGGTCGTTTCAACATCCAGCGCATCGCGGGCCAAACGCAAGTGCTTTTCGACCGTCGCGGCGGTCAATTCCAGCAGGATTGCGATATCCTGGGTGGTCTTGCCGTCGCCGACCCATTGCAGGACTTCGCGTTGCCGCTTGGTCAGATGGCGCTGACCCGAATAGGGCAGGGTCAGCAGTTTCAGATGCAAGATGTTATTCATAACGATGATGTCCTGGCCATGCTTGACCCAGACCTGTTCCACCGCGTCCTGGGACATGTCCTTGCGGGCGGTCAGTGCTATTGCGCCTTTGGAGCGTTCCGATACCGACCGAAAACTGATGGTGTAGCCGGCAACGACACCCATCGATCTGTTAAACGCTGCTACCCGGTCTTCTGCCGCAGTCAGGTTGCCCGGCACCGCCATCCAGCGCCAGCTGCATGCGCCATTGTTCTCAAGTGCCCAATGCAGCATTGGCGCATGGTAAACCATGCCGTCGTCGATGAAGACCTTCATGTATTCGGGGCTTTGGTTTGTCAGCAACACCCAGTCCGTCGGATCGCCAAGCGAGTGCGACGTGCGATAGCGGGTAAAGCCGTAAATCAGCCGATCAAAACCAAAGGTGGCCATCTTCGCCGTGTGCAGCGCCCAGAGGTCCTCGACCGACCGGGCGTTGGTCATCCTTTCAAGATGAATGACGAGATCGCTCATCTGCGATCTGCCGATCGGTTCGGGGATGCAACGTTCAATTGACTGGGTCCGCGCATATGTTTTCTTGCGGTATACTAGTCGGGCGGGCCCAAAATGACAAAGCTCATTTGCAGCATGGTAAGGACCGACATCCTGAATTGCTTGTTCCGGGCAGAGGAAGCCGCTCGCCAGTCACGATTGCAGATACCTAGTTTATTAACATAATACTGATTATGCGATCTTTATCGCATCCATGGCCAGGCTACCGATCCACCAAAGGATGTCGGAAAATAGCGATTTTGGCCGCTCCCCTGTCTAGACGCTCTGTGTGTAGTCTGGTGATCTCGCGATTGCAGTTCCACGGACAAAGGACATCCCCATCATGCGAACCCATGCTCAGGCCGTCGTGATCGGCGGCGGCGTCATCGGCTGTTCAATCTTATATCATCTGGCGAAACTGGGCTGGTCCGATGTCGTGCTTCTGGAACGTTCGGAACTGACTTCGGGATCGACATGGCACGCGGCGGCCAACATCCACGGGTTGCACGACAGCACGAATATCTCGCGGCTTCAACATTATACGATGGGTCTTTACAAGGAACTCGAGTCCGAGACGGGCCAGTCCTGCGGCATCTTCCAACCCGGGTCGCTCTATCTGGCGCAGACCGAAAACCGCGAACACCAGTTGCGTCTGCAAGAGGCCAAGGCGCGCCGCTACGGGATGAATTTCTTCGAAGTCGACCGTAACGAGGCCGAGCGCCTGCATCCGCTGGTCAATTATGACGGAATCCGCTGCATCATGTACGAACCCGAGGGCGGCAACGTCGACCCGTCCGGTGTGACCAATGCCTATGCTGTCGGCGCCCGCCAGCGTGGCGCCGAAATCCACCGGTTCTGCCCGGTCACAGCGACCGAGCCACAAGCGGATGGCAGCTGGATCGTGCGGACGGAAAAGGGTGATATTGCAACACCTTGGGTGATCAATGCGGCCGGACTATGGGGCCGCGAGGTAGCCGCTTTGGCGGGTATCACCCTGCCCCTGATACCTACCGAACATCAGTACTTCGTGACCGAAACGATCCCCGAAGTTGCCGCGATCGACCGACGCCTGCCCTCGGTCGCCGACCGCGACGGCGAATATTACCTGCGCCAGGAAGGTCAGGGACTGCTGGTTGGCGCATACGAGAAGAATATGAAATTCTGGGCAGAAAACGGGACTCCGCCGGGGTTTGGACACGAATTGTTCGCCGACGATCTGGAACGGATCGAGGACAACATGATGCGCGCCATCGACCGCGTGCCGGTGGTCGGCACCGCCGGCATCAAGCGGGTGATCAACGGCCCGATGATCTGGTCGCCGGACAGTGCCGTGTTGTTTGGACCCATACCGGAATTGCAGGGCTATTTCTGCTGCAACGGCATCATACCCGGCTTTTCCCAATCCGGCGGTATGGGAAAAATGGCAGCAGAGTGGATGGTTACGGGCGAAAGCTCGCTCGATATGTTCGCTTGGGACGTGGCGCGCTACGGGCACTGGGCGGGCAAGGCGTTTACCAAGGCAAGGGTCGAGGACCAGTACGCGCACCGATTCAAAATCCACTTTCCGAACGAAGAACGCGCCGCGGGGCGCCCGGTGCGGACCCGCCCCGCCTATGCGTTGCAAAAGGACATGGGTGCGGTATTCGGCCTGAACTATGGGTGGGAACATCCGCTGTGGTTTTCGACGGCTGATGAACCGACTGCCGAAACCATAGGTTTCACCCGCCAGAATTGGTGGGAGCCTGTCGGCCGCGAGGTGAGGATGCTGCGCAAGGCCGCTGGAATCATTGATATTTCAAACTTTGCAAAATATGCGGTGCGGGGCCCCGGCGCCGTTGACTGGCTCAATGCCCTGTTCGCCAACCGGATGCCGGTGCAGGTCGGCCGATCCTGCCTGACCCCGCTGATCGGCGTGCGCGGCGGCATCGCAGGCGATTTCACGGTGACAAAACTCGCCGCGGACGATTTCCTGATTGTCGGATCGGGCATGGCTGAACGCTATCACCAGCGATTCTTTCGGGCGGTCCCCCTACCCGATGGCACGACCTTTGCCAGCAAGACCGAGGCCATGTGCGGTTTCAACGTCGCCGGACCTTTGTCGCGCAGACTGTTGCAAAGGCTGACGAACACGTCGCTGGAAACCGTCGACTTCCCGTTCATGCGATCTGCCCGCATTTCGCTCGCCGGGATCGCAGTCACCGCGATCCGCGTCTCGTTCACCGGCGATCTGGGGTGGGAATTGCATTGCGCGGTGGCCGATCAGGTGACGCTCTACACTGCCTTGCTGGATGCGGGCCAGGATCTCGGCGCGGGGCCGGTCGGCAGCCGGGCGCTGGGGTCGCTTCGGATCGAAAAGGGCTACGGCAGCTGGGGGCGCGAATACAGCCCCGAATACTGGCCGCACGAGGTGCATCTGGACCGGTTGATAAAGGCCGACAAGGAATTCCTGAACAAGGACGCATGGTTGGCGATCAAGGATAAACCGCCACGTGATCTATTGGTGCAACTTGAGATCCACGCGACGATTGCCGATGCGACGGGGTCAGAACCGATCTTCCTGCCCGATGGCACGCCCGCAGGCCATGTATCCTCGGGCGCTTATGGCTACAGCGTCGGCAAATCACTGTCGCTCGGTTACGTAAAGGCCGCCCATGCGACCCCCGGCACGTTGGTGCATGTCGCCATTCTGGGCCGCGATCATGTGGGGCGCATCTTGGCCGAACCGCCGTTCGATCCGGCCGGCAAATGCCTCAGGGCTTGACGCACATGCCGGTCGGTGTCTGGCACAGCTTTTCGGAACCAGTTTCGGTAATCACGATGGGCTCGGTCGTTTCGATCCCGCCGTCGTCCAGCCAGAGTGCGGGCATGAAATGAAACGTCATGCCCGTCTGCATCACCGTTTCGTCCCCTGCCCGTAGTGACATCGTGCGTTCGCCCCAATCGGGCGGATAGGACAGCCCGATGGCATAGCCACAGCGGCTGTCCTTGACGAACCCGTGTCTTGCCAGTGTGCCGTTGAAGGCCGCCGCGACCTCTTCGCAGCGGACCCCGGCGCGTGCGATATCCAGTACTGCCTCGGTCGCATCCGCTACGGCCGCTTCGGCATCGCGATATTTCTGCGGCGGTTTGCCCAAGTAAACCGTGCGCGACTGCGGGCACTGATAGCGCCGATAGACACCGGCGATTTCGAAGAACGTTGCCTCGCCTGCCTTCATCGGAGTGTCATCCCATGTCAGGTGGGGCGCGGTGGCATCCATCCCTGACGGTGCCATCGGCACAATTGCCGGATAATCGCCCCAGTGGCCGTCAGCGCCCCGCACCGAGGTGCGCAGGATTTCCGCCACCAGCTCGTTCTTCTTCACCCCTGGTTCAGCGAGTTCCCGGACCTGCGCGTGCATCGCTGTCACAATGCCGGCGGCACGACGCATGTAGGTCAGTTCGGTGGTGGATTTCACCGCCCTTTGCCAGTTGACCAATCCGGTTGTGTCACTGATGACCGCCTTTGGATTTTGGATCAATAATGACTGATAGGCCGCTGCACTGAAATAGTAATTGTCCATTTCGACACCAAGCCGCAGGCCATCCCAGCCCAGATCGGCGATCAGCCGCGACAGATCCGCCATCGGGTGTTTGGCTGGGTTTTGCACATAGGTGTCGTCGTAACTGTGGATATGGCCATCGCCCATGAACACAGTGCGCAGGGCTCCCGCCGCGTCCATCGCCCGCCCCCACCAATGTGGGTCGCCGTCTGGGCCCAGCAGAACGCCCTGATGCACATAGAAAGACCAGCCGTCATAACCGGTCAGCCAGGCCATATTGCTGGGATCGGTGGCGAGGATGACCTCGACCCCGGCATCGGCCATTGCGGCGCGGATTTTGGCGATGCGGGACTGATATTCGGCGTCGGTAAAGGCCGGGTTCGGATTTGTCATGACTCGCCCCAATGGGGCACCCTGCCCCAAAAGCGGAATGACTTTCGGATGAATCGCAATTCGCCCCAAGATCGGGCGATTTGCGATTCCCTTTGTTCAGTCAAAGTCATTCCACGTTACCCCAAAGCGTAACCCGCCCCGCGTACCGTGCGCAAAGGGTCTTCGCCACCATGCGCCGTCAACACCTTGCGCAAGCGTCCGATGTGGACATCGACGGTGCGGGTGTCGACGTAGATGTCGCGGCCCCAGACCCGGTCAAGCAACTGATCGCGCGACCAGACCCGACCCGGTTTCTCCATGAAAGTCGCGAGCAGGCGAAACTCGGTCGGACCCAGTTTCAACTGATCCTCGCCCCGGCTGACCCGGTGGGTTTCGCTGTCGAGCACGATGTCATCATGGCGCAGCACCTGCCCCACGGTCGAGGGCCGCGCACGTCGCAACTGGGCGCGGACCCGCGCCATCAGTTCGGTCACCGAATAGGGTTTCACCACATAGTCGTCGGCGCCGGTTTCCAGGCCGCGCACCTTGTCCACCTCTTCCGACCTAGCCGACAGCATGATGATCGGCGTCGTGCGGGTTTCGGCGCGGGTTTTCAACTGGCGGCAAACCTCGATTCCCGACACGTTGGGCAGCATCCAGTCCAGCACGATCACATCGGGCGGGTCTTCGGAGACCTGCATCAGCGCCTCTTCACCATTCGCTGCCTCTGAGGTGCGAAACCCTTCGGCACCCATATTGTAGGCCAGAACTGCCCGCTGCGCCGGTTCATCCTCGACGATCAGGACATGCGGTTGTGCCATGTTCAGGCCCCGCCCGCAGTCGAGGTGGTGTCGCCCTTGGGACGTGCCTCGTCCGGCATTTGCCCTGTCACCATATAGATCACCTGTTCGGCCATGTTGGTGATCAGGTCGCCCATCCGTTCGACGTTCTTGGCGATAAAGTGCAGGTGCATGCAAGGCGTGATATTGCGCGGGTCTTCCATCATGAAGGTCAGAAATTCGCGGAACAGGGCGTTATACATCTGATCAACGTCATGGTCGCGCTGGCGCACATCCTCGGCCAGCACGGCGTCGCGGGCGACATAGGCATCCAGCGTGTCTTTCAGCATCCCCTGCACCTCGCGCGCCATCCGTCGCAAGGAGGCATCGGTGCCGGTGATAGTGCGGTTTTCGGCCAGGACGGCGGTGCGCTTGGCCATGTTCTTGGCATAGTCGCCGACCCGTTCCAGTGACGCGGCAAGGCGCAGCACGCCAAGGATGGCACGCAAGTCCTTGGACACCGGGGCGCGCAGGGCGATGGTGCGCGCCGCCTCTTCGTTGATCTTTTCCTCGAGGGCGTCGATGACCTTGTCGCCGTTGCGCACTTTTTCGGCCAATTCCAGATCGCGGCTTTCCAGCGATTTGGCGCCGTCCAGAATGGCCGCCTCGACCAGCCCGCCCATCTTCATGACCAGCGCCTGAATGTTTTCAAGATCCCGGTCATAGGCCGAGGCTATGTGTTGATCGCTCATCATTCCTGCTCCTTACCCGATCCGGCCGGAAATGTAGCTTTCCGTGCGCGGGTCTTCAGGGTTGGTAAATATCTTCGAGGTTTCGCCGTATTCGACAAGGTTGCCAAGGTGGAAGAACGCGGTTTTCTGGCTGACCCTTGCGGCCTGCTGCATCGAGTGGGTGACGATGACGACGCTGTAGGACTGGCGCAGTTCGTCGATCAGTTCCTCGACCTGCGCGGTGGCGATGGGATCGAGCGCCGAACAGGGTTCGTCCATCAGTAATACTTCGGGCGCGGTGGCGATGGCGCGAGCGATGCACAGGCGTTGTTGCTGGCCACCCGAGAGACCCGTTCCGGGGCTTTGCAACCGGTCCTTGGCCTCGTTCCAGAGTGCGGCCTTTTTCAGCGACTTTTCGACGATATCGTCGAGTTCCGCCTTGTTGCGGGCAAGTCCGTGGATCTTGGGCCCGTAGGCGACGTTGTCGTAGATCGACTTTGGAAACGGGTTGGGTTTCTGGAACACCATCCCGACCTTGGCGCGCAACTGCACCGGATCGACCTTCGGGTCATAGATGTCTTCTCCGTCGATCCGGATGTCGCCCGTCACCCGGCAGATGTCGATGGTATCGTTCATCCGGTTGATGCAGCGCAGGAATGTCGACTTGCCGCATCCCGACGGACCGATAAAGGCGGTCACGGTCTTGTCGGCGATCTCGACATTCACATCCTTGATCGCATGGTTATCGCCATAGTAAACCTGCACGCCCTTGGCGGAAATCTTGCTGTCGATCTTGTTCAGGTCTCTTTCAATCAGTCGCATATCGTTCATTTTGCGGCCCCCTACCAGCGGCGTTCAAAGCGGCGGCGCAGCAGGATGGCAACCGCGTTCATGATCAGCAGGAACACCAGCAGGGTGATGATCGCCCCCGATGCCCGTTCGACAAACCCTGGATCGGCCCGCTGCGTCCAGTTGAAAACTTGCACCGGCAGCGCCGTCGCCGCCTCACCGAACAGCCCGGCCTCCGGCGTGTAGGCGGCAGGATATTCACGGACAAAGGCGACCATGCCGATCAGCAGTAGCGGTGCAGTTTCGCCCAAAGCCTGTGCCAGACCGATGATAGTGCCGGTCAGAATGCCGGGTGCGGCCAGAGGCAGAACGTGGTGGAACACCGATTGCATCTTGGACGCACCGACACCCAGCGCCGCATCGCGGATCGACGGCGGCACGGCTTTCAGCGCGGCACGGGTCGAAATGATGATCGTTGGCAGGGTCATCAGGGTCAGCACCAGCCCGCCAACCAGCGGCGAGGACTGGCGAAAGCCTGCAAAGTTGATAAAGATCGCGAGGCCAAGAATGCCGAACACGATGGACGGAACGGCCGCCAGATTGCTGATGTTGACCTCGATCAGATCGGTAAAGCGGTTCTTTCTGGCGAATTCTTCGAGATAGATGCTGGCGGCGACGCCGATCGGCAGGGCCAAGACCAGCACAACAAGCATCATGTAAAGCGACCCGAGGATGGCGACGCCAAGGCCCGCCGCCTCGGGTCGCTGGTCGGATGCGTCGGGGTTGGTCAGAAAGGCCCAATTGAATTTTGTATGCAGCAGGCCGGCCTCTTTCAGCCCGCGGGCTAGGTCAAGCTGCGCCGGACTGACGTTGGAGTCGAGCAGCGCCGAGTCATAGCTGACCCGGCCCTTGTAGAACCCGTCGATCCGCCCGTTGGCGAGAAAATCGAACTGCACCGTGGTTCCCACGAGGTCGGGGTTGGCCAACACAAAGTTGCGCAAGGTCGCGGCCGATTCCTTCGACATGATCTCGCCGGCGCTTTTCAGCGACAGACCATCGATCTCGCGGCGGACTTCGCCGAAAATCGCATCTCGGGTGTCATTCGTGGCGATCCCCTCGCGGATCATCGCCTGTTCCAGCGCATCGCGGATCAGCGGCGCGTAGCCAAAGGTCGTGACCTTGGCCATTTCGCCGGGATCGCGATTACCTTCCTTATCCAGCTTGTCAGCCGGCAGGGCGACGTCAAGCGTCACATAGGTCTGCAGGAAGGCGCTGCTGCCGTTGGCGAATACCGACACCAGCAAAATGATCAGGGCACCGATGGCGATGCAGATCGCGCCTAACCCATAGGCGCGAAATCGCGCTTCGGCCGCATTGCGCTTTTTGGTCCGGGCGTCCTGCACAAGCAGCGACGATGCAAGAGGCGTGGTGGTCATTCGTATTGTTCCCGGTATTTGCGCACGATGATCAGGGCGATGACGTTCAGCCCAAGGGTGATCACGAACAGTGTCAGGCCAAGCGCAAAGGCGACAAGGGTTTCGGGGGCGGCAAAATCGGTGTCGCCCGTCAGCTGGCTGACGATCTTGACGGTGATCGTCGTCATCGCCTCGAACGGGTTCAGCGACAGGCGTGCGGCGGCCCCTGCCCCCAGGACCACGATCATCGTCTCGCCAATCGCGCGTGACGCGGCCAGCAGGATCGCGCCCACGACGCCGGG
>JBBKXP010000494.1:0-2590 GCA_037969545.1 Paracoccaceae bacterium
CTGCGCGTCTGGATCAAGGACCCGACGCAGGGGCTGGCCAACCTGCGCGGCGATGTCTATCTGGCCCTCTGGGACGCATTCGCCGAAAACGGCATCAGCATCCCGTTCCCGCAGCGCGAGGTGAAGGTGCTGGAGGGGTCCACCATCAACGCCAAAGGCACCGCAGAACGATGATTTTGACCATTGCTGTCGATCTTGATTATGACGTGCCTGACCCCTGCGACATCCTGCTGCAGATCGAGGCCGCGCATGGCGGCGACCAGATCGTCAGCGACGCGACGACTGAACTGGGCGCGACCCCGATCCTGTCGCGGATTGGCGGCGACGACGGTGTCGGTGAACGGATCTGGTTGCGCCCGACCGACAGGCTGCGCTGCGCCTATCGCGCAACGGTGGCAATCGACCGTGTGGCAGTGGACCTTGCTGGGTTGGAAACGACCGAGCCGCGCGACCTGCCCGCGGCAGTCGTCGGCTATCTCATGCCGTCGCGGTTTTGCCCGTCCGACCAGTTCCAGACCTTTGTCGCCGCCGAATTCGGCGATCTGGCAGGCGGCACCAAGGTCGCGGCGATCCGCGACTGGATCGCCGACAGTTTCACCTATGTTTCGGGGTCCAGCGGGGCCCAGACCAGTGCCAAGGACAGTTTCGTGCAGCGCCAGGGGGTCTGCCGCGATTACGCCCATGTCCTGATCACGCTGTGCCGTGCTGCCACCATCCCGGCCCGGTTCGCCAGCGACTATGCCGCCCCGGTTGATCCGCCCGATTTTCATGCGGTGGCCGAGGTGTTTCTGGGCGGGGCCTGGCATCTGGTCGATGCGACGGGCATGGCCACGGCAGACGGCATGGCGGTGATCGGGGTCGGGCGCGACGCCGCCGACGTGGCATTCATGACGAGCTACGGCGGAGTCGCGATGCGCGGCCAGACGGTGTCGGTCACCGCTATGAACCGTCCCGAACGGCGCATTTCTGCCTTTGGTGCCCGATGAACCCCTTTGTGCTGTTGCGGATGCAACAAATTTGCGCGACATCGCCGTCTGTTCCGATCCGACGTCGGGGATTTATTGAAAGTTTACCGTGTCGTTGCTACCTTTGGTCCATACCGGGCGTCGGGGTAGACCAGCGGCGCGTTACAGGAGGACGATGATCTGTCACTTACCACCCATGCGGCCAATGCGGCTGCACCCCGTGCCGGCCTGATGGCGGGCAAGACAAAGGCGACAAGCGACGTGCTGCTTGCGGCCATCCTGCAATCCCTCGACGATGACAAGGCCGAAGATGTCGTGCAGATCGATCTGCGCGGCAAATCCGAAATGGCCGACCATATGGTCATCGCGTCGGGCCGCTCGTCGCGTCAGGTTGGCGCGATCGCGGAAAAGCTGACCGACAGGCTCAAGGCCGAATGCGGTGTGATTTCCAAGATCGAAGGCAAGGATGTCGGCGACTGGGTGCTGATCGACGCGGGCGATGTGATTGTCCACGTGTTCCGCCCCGAAGTGCGCGAGTTTTACCAGCTTGAAAAGTTGTGGATGCCAAGCCCGGCGTCCGGCCAGTCGGCGGCCGCCAAGTCCAACTAGATGCGTGTGCATGTCTGCGCCGTGGGCCGCCTGCGGGCGGGGGCAGAACGTGACCTGATCGACGATTACCTGACCCGGTTCGACCGCACCGGCCGCGCTTTGGGTCTTGGCCCGGCGCAGGTGATCGAGGTCGAGGACAAGAAGGGCGGCGGCATGGCTGCCGAGTCGGCCTTGCTGGATCGCGCCATGCCTGCCGGGGCGCTGGTCTGTTGTCTGGACGAGCGCGGCAAACATATGACATCGCCCGACTTTGCCGCGCTGCTGGCCGGATGGCGCGACGCCGGGCGCAGCGATGTGGCGTTCGTGATCGGCGGGGCGGACGGGATCGACCGGGGATTGCGCGACCGCGCCGATGCGGCCCTGTCCTTTGGCCCGATGGTCTGGCCGCATCTGCTGGTCCGGGTGATGCTGGCCGAACAGCTGTATCGGGCGGCGTCGATTCTGGCAGGGGCACCCTATCACCGGGAGTGAGTGCGGCAGGAGCGGCACCGGACCATCCGACCCGCCACCGGAAAAAGACAGGAAGTGGCGATGCGACTAGTTATCGTGGATACCTTGGCCACCATCGTTTTCTTCACGACGGCGGCGGCAACGATGGAGTTGTTCGTCGCGGGCATGGAACCACGCGAGGTTCTGATCACGCGACTGATCAACATGCCGTTGATGTTTCTGACCGGTCGGCCCTACGGCGCTTGGCGCGACTGGTTCTTCAGAACGACGAAACCGACGGTTTCATGGAGCAAGACGATCATTGACGCCTTGGCCTTCGTGTCGTTTCAACTGCCGATCTATGCGGTCACCCTGCTGATCGCAGGTGCAGATCGCCAGGAGATACTGATTCTTCTCTCGACCACCGCCGTTCTCATGCTGTTTTTGAGTCGTCCGTTTGGCATATTTCTTGAAACGGCGCGTCGTTGGGCGGGTGTGGCAACCAGATAAGTCCGATTTGCCGGATCTGGTACGGTTCCGTGGGCGATCCTGCGATCCTGCCGTCCCCCGTCAACCCCGTCCCATAT
>JBBKXP010000495.1:0-7704 GCA_037969545.1 Paracoccaceae bacterium
GGATCAGCCGCCCCGGTTTCCAGCTGGCGATCGTCGTGTTCGCCAGCTGGAAACCGGGGCGGCTGATCCTGGGTGCCTATCTTTTCGGCGGTGTGACCGGATTGCAGTTCAATTTGCAGGGGGCACGGGTGCCGATTCCGGTCGAGTACCTTGCGATGTCGCCGTATATCGCCACAATTCTTGTGTTGGTGCTGATCTCGGCGGGCCGCGCGCCCGGCTCGCTCGGCAAGATTTTCCACGCCTCGCGCTAGGGGCCTTAACATCACGACCCGGCCCATATGGTCCGGGCATCAAGGGGAGACGATGACAATGATGCAACGCAGAACACTACTGACCACGGGGGCCTCTGCGGCAATGCTGGCCGCACTAGGCGCGCCGTTGCGGGCGCAGGACGCACCACTCAAGGTCGGGTTCATCTATGTCGGGCCGGTCGGCGACGGTGGGTGGACCTATCAGCACGACCAGGGTCGGCAGGCCGTCGTCGCCGAATTTGGCGACAAGGTCGAAACGATCTATCAGGAAACCGTGCCCGAAGGCGCCGACGCAGTCCGGGTGATCCAGCAGATGGCGTTGCAGGGGGCCGGTCTGATCTTTACCACATCGTTTGGCTATATGGATGCCACAGTCGAGGCGGCAGCGCAGTTCCCGGACGTCAAGTTCGAACATGCGACCGGGTTCAAGACCGCCGACAACCTCGCCGTCTATGATGCCCGGTTCTACGAAGGCCGCGCCGTGATCGGCACCATCGCGGGACGAATGACCAAGTCGAACAAGATCGGCTATATCGGTTCGTTCCCGATCCCCGAGGTCATTCAGGGCATCAACGCGTCATTCCTGCACGCGAAAAAGGTTAATCCCGACGTCGAAATGGTGGTGATCTGGGCCTACACGTGGTTCGACCCGGCGAAAGAGGCCGAAGCGGCCAAGACGATGATCGACCAGGGCGTCGACGTGATCCTGCAGCACACCGATTCAACGGCACCGCACGCGGCGGCGCAGGCGGCGGGCAATGTCTATACCTTCGGGCAGGCGTCCGACATGTCGGCCTTTGCCCCCAGTCCGCGCATTTCGGCAATCATCGACAACTGGTCGCCCTACTACATCAAACGGGTGCAGGCGGTACTGGACGGGACATGGGAAAGCGGCCATTCTTGGGGCGGCATGGCCGAGGGCGAGGTTGTCATCGGCGAGATCACCGATGCAGTCCCGGCCGAGGTCAAGGACGAAGCGCTGGCGATGGTCGCGGCGATCACAGACGGCAGCTATCACCCCTTCACCGGCCCGATCAACAAGCAGGATGGCAGCGTGTTCCTGGCGGATGGCGAAGTGGCCACCGACGAGCAACTGGTCGGCATGAACTTTTATCTCGAAGGGATGAGCGGCGACATCCCAAGCTGAACCTTGCAGCTGACAAAATGATGGGGCTTGCCGCAAAATGGCTGGCCCCATTTTCTATTTGCGATCAGGCCGATATGAACTACGTGGCGGCGGCCGGCACATCCTCATTGAGCGTCGGCCCGTCAATCGCGTCATGCCACGATGGCCAGATGCGAATCTTGCGGACTTCGGCGGCAAGGTGCGCCACGACCAGTTTGATCCCCTGTGACGGCGCACCAGCCGCCTCACCTGTTCCGGCGGGTTCTCAAGGGTAGTAGAGCCGAGTTCCGCACTTGATGATCCGACTTGGGGTTCCTGATAACGCCAAGACCGGTGACGATCTCGGCGAGGAGTCCCTGAAGTTCGCCGGACAGGAACCCGACCGCAGGGGGGCCAAGTTACACACGGACAGATCATACCAGCTGCGTCCTGCCTGATATTGCCGCAAATTTACCGCACAATCAGTGAAGTGATGCAGTTCTGTTTCCAGATCTAGAAATTTTGCAGCGCGGACTCACAAAATCCTTTCCACTTTGTAAAGCACGAATTATAGACAAAGCGCGAGCGTTGGAGGGTAGAGAACAATGTTTTATGCTGGAATAAAAAGAACTGTGGCAGCCGCCATTCTGGGTGCAACCCTTGTGGCTGCAGCGCCGGCAAGCGCAGCGACGATCCACGTGTCGACGGTGGGGTCGAATCCATTTGCAAACGCTGCTGGGCGGAGCCAATGGTACGTCAACACGACATTCGTTGCGCTTGGTCACACAGTGCGGACCGCCGCCGGCGTGTTCCGTCTGAAAGGAACTGACTCAAGCGGGCACATGTCGCAGTTTCTGGCATTCTGCCTGTCACCGCTTGAGACGCTTCGGTTGCCACTGGACTATCAGGTCGGCAGCCGGTTCAGCGAAGCTGTCAACAGGAACCTGTTTGCACTTGCGTCAAATGCTTTTTCGCTGGTGAATAACAGCCGTTCTGCCGCTGCCTTTCAGATGGCGGCATGGGAAATCGTGACCGAGACTGCACCGGTGTTCGACATCGGTCGGGGCGATTTCAGAGTCACTGGTGCAAGTGTCGGGTCGATCAATGCCGCAAGGCTTGCCCAATCCTGGCTCGGCAACATCAATAGCAAGTCGTGGACTGCGTCGGCAGACTATACCATTCTGATGGCATCCAGGACGCAAGACCTGCTGACAAATCAGATTTCTCCGGTGCCGGTCCCGGCGGCTGGTTGGCTGTTGCTTGCCGGTATGCTCGGGCTTGTCGGCTACGGTCGACGTCGTTCGAAAGTCGCGGTTGGCTAAAAGTCGCGGTTGGCTCAGCGGCCAACTCGCCCAATATCAATCCGATCAGTGGCGCTGCAGAATAAAACTGCAACCCGCTGGTCGGATTTTTCGTTGGTCTGTTGACTGCCGAAAAGCCAGATTTCCTGAAAAGATCACCTTGTGACCGGCGGCATATGCCGTTGGAACAGATATTTTGACTTTGGCGAACCACCAAGCATTGGACATGTCGCGCCATACGCTCCAAGGTGCCCCTGCGAGCACATAAGGAAAGCGGCTGATGGTTAAGACGGGTAGCAGATTGTTGTTGCTCGTGGTCGAAGTGCCCCTGTTTTGATGTGCGTGATTGCCAGCAAATTCGCGATGACCGCCCCTGAACCAATGGTTGGCTTCCCCCGGGCCGCGCAAGTCGTTGTCGACTTACTCGGCGCGATCAACTGGATCCGGCCCGCATGAGCGACATCATCGTCATCGGCGCGGGCATTGCCGGGATTTCTGCCGCCGCGCGGCTGTCGCACCTTGGCAAGGTCACGGTTCTGGAGCGCGAAACCGCGCTTGGCTATCACGCCTCGGGTCGTTCGGCCGCGCTGTTCGAACAAAGTTACGGCAAACCGTCAGTGATTGCCCTGAACAAGGCGAGCCGCGCCTTTCTGGAAACCGCGAACGGCGGGGTCCTGTCGTCGCGCGGGATGATGCTGGCCGGGTCTGTGGCAACCGCGGCGCATTTCGATGCGGACCTTGCGACCATGCACATGACGCAGATCGGCATTGACGAGGCCCTTGCCCTGTTGCCGATCCTGAACCCGGATGTGGTCGACCGGGTTGCCTATGACGCCGATGCATTTGACATCGACACCGACCGCCTGATCCAGAATTTCGCCCGCGAGGTGCGCGGCAATGGTGGACAAGTGCTCACCGGGGCGGGCGTGACGGCGATAACCCGCACCCGTGACGGCTGGCGGGTGATGACGGCGGCGGGCGACCATGACGCCCGGCTGTTGGTCAACTCCACCGGCGCCTGGGTTGATGTCGTGGCGCAAATGGCCGGGATTGCGCCCTTGGGGTTTACCCCGCTACGCCGCTCGATGGCGCGGATCGCCGCCCCTGCCAACCATGATGTCGGCACATGGCCGATGGTGTTCGGCGCGGGCGAGGCCTGGTACGCAAAGCCGGACGCAGGGGCGCTGATCGTGTCGCCTGCCGATGAACACCCCTGCGAACCGCATGACGCATTTGCCGACGACATGGTGCTGGCAGAAGGTCTGGCGCGTTACGAGGCGCATGTGACCGCGCCCGTCACCCGGATGCTGGCGAACTGGGCGGGCCTGCGGACGTTTTCGCCGGATCGCCAGCTGGTCCTTGGTCCGTCACCACAAGATGCCGCGTTCATCTGGTGCGCCGGGCAAGGCGGCTATGGCTTTCAGACCGCCCCCGCGGCAAGCCAGCTATTGGCCGATCTGGTTGCCGGGACTGCCCTGCAGATCGATGCCTCCACTGCCGCTGCGCTTAGCCCGGCGCGGTTCGCATGATCCGGGCGGCACTGATCCTGCTGCTGCTGGCCGCCTGCGCCCGCCAACCCATTGTCACGTCTGCGCCGACCACATCGCGGGTGATCGCCCCGGCGTTTGGCGAGGCCGACCCGGCTGACTGGCCCGGGCGCACACCCGACACGTATGTGGTCCACGGCATCGACATCTCGCGCTATCAGGGTCCGGTCGACTGGTCGAGCGCACGGGCAGCCGGAGTCAATTTCGCGTTCATCAAGGCGACCGAAGGTGGTGACCGGGTCGACGCCATGTTCACCACTAACCGTGACGGGGCCAGCGCGGCCGGCGTGTCGGTCGGGGCCTATCACTTCTACTACTTCTGCACCCCCGCGGCGGTGCAGGCCCGCTGGTTCATCGCCAATGTGCCAATCCAGCGCGGCGCCCTGCCCCCGGTGCTCGACCTGGAATGGAACCACCGATCGCCCACCTGCACCCTGCGCCCCGATCCGTCGGTGGTACGGGCCGAGGCGCGGTCGTTTATCGCCATCGTCGCGGCGCACTATGGCCAGCGTCCGATCGTTTACACGACGCCCGAATTCTGGAGCGTCAACGATCTGGGGCAACTTGCGGGCGAAGAATTCTGGCTGCGTGCCACCGCCGACCACCCCAGTCACCGCTATCCCGGCGCGGCATGGTCGTTCTGGCAATACAGCGGCACCGGCATCGTGCCGGGGATCGGTGGACGCACCGACCTGAACGCCTTTGCCGGATCGGCGGCGGATTGGGCGCGCTGGCTGGCGGCGCGGCGATTATGACAGCCCCGCATCATCCTGCCGGATTGAAAAGCGGCCGGCCGGTCCCATTTATTGTGACATGAAACCGCGCATCCGCGACCATGCCCGTAACCGTTTCGACCGACAGTTCGGCCGGATGACCGGGTTTGTGCCGGGTCTGGGCCGTCCCATGCAGCGGTTGCGCCGACCCGGCGCAGCTCTGATCCGGCTTCCCATCGCGATTTTTCTGATCCTCGGCGGATTTCTGGCCATCCTGCCATTTTTCGGCCTCTGGATGATCCCGCTCGGCCTGCTGCTGATCGCCATCGACCTGCCTGCGCTGCAAACCCCCGTCGCCGGGGCGATCATCCGGGGTCGGCGCCGGGTCGGTTATTGGCGGCGCCGCCTGTTTGGCTAGCCGTCGATCCGGATCACCGCGTTGGCGGGGTCATAAGGGCTGTCCTCGACAATTTCAGCGTTCCAGAGCATGTCCAGCATCTTGACCTGCACCTTGGTCCCGACGGCGGCATGTTCCGGCTTCACGTATCCCATCCCGATGGACTTGCCGAAATGCACCGAATAGCCGCCCGACGTCAGGCGACCGATCCGGGTGCCGTCCATCGCATAAAGCGCCTCGCGCCCCCAGGGATCGGCATCTGCCGGGCCGTCGATCAGAACGGTGATGCATTTGCTGCGGATGCCCGTCGCCTCCATCGCAGCCTTGCCGTTGAAATCCTTCGACATATCCACGAACCGCGGCAGATCGGCCTCGAGCGGGGTGGCGTCGCGGCCCAATTCGTTGCCGAAGGCGCGATAGGATTTTTCCTGCCGCAGCCAGTTCTGCGCCCGCGCCCCGACCAGTTTCATGCCATGCGGCGCGCCGGCCGTTTCCAGCAGGTCGAACAGATAGTTC
Source organism: Paracoccaceae bacterium (assembly GCA_037969545.1). Lineage (GTDB taxonomy): Bacteria > Pseudomonadota > Alphaproteobacteria > Rhodobacterales > Rhodobacteraceae > JBBKXP01. The sequence continues at coordinate 5,831 of JBBKXP010000495.1, forward strand.
TGCATCTCGATCGGGTGGTGCAATTCCCAGCCAAGTTCGCCGGTATAGGCGACGCGGATCGCGTTGACCGGACACATGCCCAGTTCGATCTGCTTGGCCGACAGCCACGGGAACCGTTTGTTTGACAGCGCCGTCGCCGGGTCGGCGTCCTTGATGACGGCGTTCAGCACGTCGCGGGATTTCGGCCCGGCGACGGCGAAAACGCCCCATTGGGTCGTGACGTTCTGGATCTCGATAGTGCCGAATTCGCCCGCCTTGTCGGCGGCGGCCTTGCGCAGGAAATCGGCATCGTAGTCGGTCCATGCCCCGGCGCTGACCAGATAATAGTCATCCTCGCCGGTGCGCACGATGGTATATTCGGTGCGCGTGGTCCCATGGCCGGTCAGGGCATAAGTCAGGTTGATCCGCCCGACGCGGGGCAGTTTGTTGCAGGTGAACCAGTCAAGGAACGCGGTCGCCCCCGGCCCCTTGACGATGTGCTTGGTGAACGCGCTGGCGTCGATCAGGCCAACGCCTTCGCGGATCGCACGGGCCTCTTCGACCGCGTGTTTCCACCAACCGCCACGGCGAAACGACCGTGCGTCGTGGTCGAAATTCTCGGGGGCATCCAGCGGCCCGAAATAGTTGGGACGCTCCCAGCCGTTGACGAATCCGAACTGCGCGCCACGCGCCTTTTGACGGTCATAGGCCGGGACGGTGCGCAGCGGGCGGCAGGCGGGGCGTTCTTCGTCCGGGTGGTGCAGCACATAGACGTGGTCGTAACATTCCTCGTTCTTCCTCGCCGCGAATTCGGTCGTCATCCACGACCCGTAGCGTTTGGGGTCAAGCGAGGCCATGTCGATCTCGGCCTCGCCATCAACCATCATTTGGGCGAGGTAATAGCCGGTGCCACCCGCCGCCGTGATCCCGAAACTGAACCCTTCGGCCAGCCACATATTGCGCAATCCGGGGGCCGGTCCGACCAGCGGGTTGCCATCGGGGGTATAGCAGATCGGGCCGTTGAAATCGTCCTTGAGGCCGCTGTCCTCGCAGGACGGTACCCGGTGGATCATCGCCATGTACTGCGCTTCGATCCGTTCCAGATCGAGGGGGAACAGATCGGCGCGAAAACTGTCGGGGACGCCGTATTCAAACCGGGCAGGGGCGCCCTTTTCATAGACGCCCAGAATCCAGCCGCCGCGTTCCTCGCGCACGTAGGATTGCGCATCGGCGTCGCGCACCACGGGATGTTCGGGGTTGGTCTTGCGGTAGTCGACCAGTGCGGGGTCTTGCTCCATCACGATGAACTGATGTTCGACCGGGATCGCGGGCATCTTGATGCCCAGCATCTTGGCCGTGCGCTGTGCGTGGTTGCCCGAGGCGGTGACGACGTGTTCGGCGGTGATGGTGATCTGTTCGTCGGAAGGCACCAGATTGCCGCCCTTTTCGACCATTTTCGTCGCGGTGACTTCCCAAGCCGCGCCGTTCCAGTGAAATGCATCCGCCTGCCATTTGCGTTCGATCGTGACACCGCGCTGGCGGGCCCCCTTGGCCATCGCCATCGTCACGTCGGCGGGGTTAATGTAACCGTCGGTGTGGTGATAGAGCGCACCCTTCAGGTCTTCGGTGCGGATCAGCGGCCACTTTTCCTTGATCTCGTCGGGGGTGAGCCAGACATAGGGCACGCCGCAGGTTTCGGCGGTGGTGGCATACAGACGAAACTCGTCCATCCGCTCGTCGGTCTGCGCCATCCGCAGGTTGCCGACCACGGCGAACCCGGCGTTCAGACCCGTTTCGGCCTCCAACGACTTGTAAAAGTCGACCGAGTATTTGTGAATATGGGTCGTCGCGAACGACATGTTGAACAGGGGCAACAGACCGGCGGCGTGCCACGT
>JBBKXP010000496.1:0-3916 GCA_037969545.1 Paracoccaceae bacterium
AAGCGACCCCACAGTGCTCTGGGCTACCGCCCACCGGCCCCGGAATCCATCGTCCCGATGGCAACCAGGCCAATCATGCACTAACATTCAAATTGGACCACTTAGGTGGGGCTGATCACCTTTCAGACTGAAATTCGGGCGCTCGATACCTGTCATCTAACCTCTCTCCAGCACCGCCCCCCAATTGCTAAACAGTGAGGGGAAACCCCAAAAATTTCGCCTGCCGCACGAATAGACGCACCGTTGACGCTGCTTAGACGCTGGGGCGTACGAACACCTGCGACCAACACAGGCAAAGGTAAACACGTTTGCGATATCCCGGAAAAGTAATGCGAAGCAATGACTTACTTGCTGCCAACGTCCGGGCGCGATGCATTCGCGACGGATTCTTGGGAGGGACATCATTTGGCCCGAAAGCAGAACCTGCACGCCTGTTCTGCCTTCACTTTGACCCAGAGAGACGGGAGAAACTCATGACCTATGTGAGCGGTTACACCGCAAATACTGGTCCTGCCGACCCGCTACAGGACGGAAGCGGCATACTAAGCCAGTTGGCCAACAGCATCGGCGGGAAGCGGAAGTTCGCTGCACGCTGCACCAAGGTCTGCATTGCGGGACGAAGTGTGAATTCACCGCATGTGCGCCAATGTCGGCTTTGGGAAGGCTGCATTTGCAGCCTGACTATGCCTTCAATGGCAAGACCTTTTGTATCTCGGCAGTCTCGTGAAAACTGATGGTGGTCCTGAAATTGCGCCGCAGGCGAACTCAACGGTGACGATCCATGAATGCGTCGGCTTCCGATTGAGTTGGCGCCTCGCCCGCAAATATCTCTGCATAATGGCAACCCGCAATTGCCCGCTGCAGGCGAGGCTCAGACACCTGCATCGAATAGTACCCGGTCTGGGTCAAGATCACTGTCAACGCACGGTAATGGGCAGCATCACCTGTTTTCCCAAACCGCTCAAACAGCGCCTTTACCGCCTCCAGCCGATCTTCGTCGGACTGCTCGACCAGTGCCTGTAGCCTGGCATCACTGCGCGCCCAATTTCGGATCGCGAGATCAAGGGGCGCATCAAAGAGTTCATTGTCGATCCAGCAATCGATCAGGTTGAAAAGTGCAGCGCACAGGCTTTGCGCTGGTGCCGAACAGCGCTCAAGCACTATGCCAGTGTTACGGGTCTGCCAGATGTCTAAAATGCCGTCATGCAGCTCTGACAGGTCCTTGAAATGCCAATAAAACCCTGTGCGCGTCAGGTTCAGCTTTTTGGCGAGCGACATGATTTTGACCGCCTCGATCCCTTGGGTGACGAAAAGATCATAAGCCGCCTCTAGCCAGACCTCCCGGCTTGCGCGTGTTCGAGTGAGCGGAGCATCGTTCATACCGCATTACTAAAGAACTTGACAGGTGTGTCAATTATGGAAAATATCGACTTGACACCCGTGTCAGGTAAGATTCGCCCCAAAAAGGATTCCCCCATGTCCACCGACCCGTTGCTTCAGCCCTTTCAACTCAAGCACCTGACCTTGCGCAATCGGATCATGACGACCAGCCATGAGCCCGCTTATCCGCAGGATGGCATGCCCAAGGAACGCTACGCCGCCTATCATGCGGAACGCGCCAAGGCGGGCGTCGCCCTTGCGATGACTGCAGGGTCTGCCACCGTCAGCCGCGACAGCCCGCCAGTGTTCAACAACATCCTCGCCTACAAGGACGAGGTTGTTCCGTGGATCCAGAACCTCACAGATGCGGTGCATGAGCATGGCTGCGCGGTGATGATCCAGCTGACCCATCTGGGACGTCGCACCAATTGGAACAAGGGCGATTGGTTGCCGTCTGTGTCGTCTTCCAAGCACCGCGAACCTGCGCACCACGCCTTTCCAAAACTGATCGAAGACTGGGACATTGAGCGGATCATCAGCGACTTTGCCGATGCCGCCGAGCGGATGCAATCGGGCGGCATGGACGGCATCGAACTGCAGGTTTATGGCCACTTGCTGGACCAGTTCTGGTCGCCACTGACCAATGACCTGTCCGGGCCGTACGGAGCCGATACGCTGGAAAACAGAATGCGCTTTCCGATGGATGTGGTGGCGGCGATCCGCAAGCGCGTTGGTTCGGAGTTCATCGTCGGTCTGCGCTACACGGCAGATGAAGCGCAAAAGGGCGGCATCACCCATGACGAAGGGCTGGAGATTTCCAAACGCATTGCCGCGACCGGTCAGATTGATTTCTTGAACGTCATCAAGGGACGCATCCACACTGACCCCGCCATGACCGACGTAATCCCAATTCAGGGTATGAAATCTGCCCCGCACCTCGATTTTGCGGGTGAAGTCCGCAAGGCGACGGGAATGCCAACGTTCCACGCGGCCCGCATCCCTGATGTGGCTACCGCGCGCCATGCCGTGCAGGCGGGCCTTCTGGATATGGTCGGTATGACCCGCGCCCACATGGCGGACCCGCATATCGTGCGCAAGATCATCGAGGGGCGTGAGGATGACATTCGTCCCTGCGTCGGGGCGACATACTGCCTTGATCGGATCTATGAGGGGGGCGACGCGCTGTGCATCCATAACGCCGCCACGGGGCGCGAGTTGACGATGCCCCATGACATTGCAAAGGCGGAGACCACAAAGAATGTCGTGATCGTGGGAGCAGGCCCCGCGGGGCTTGAGGCCGCGCGTGTTGCTGCTGAACGGGGGCATGACGTGACCGTGTTTGAGGCCTCGTCCGAGCCCGGCGGACAGGTGCGGCTGACCTCCCGATCCCCACGCCGCCGCGAGATGATCGGGATCATCGATTGGCGCATGGCGCAATGTGCCGCGCGGGATGTGACGTTCAATTTCAACACCTGGGCAGAGGCCGAAGATGTGACCGCCCTGAACCCCGACGTGATTATCATCGCAACCGGCGGGCTTCCGAACACGGAACTCTTTGAACAAAAGGGCGAACAGCCCCATGTCGTCACATCGTGGGACATCATCTCGGGCGATGTGAAACCTGCGGGAAAGGTTCTGATCTACGATGAAAGCGGCGATCATCCTGCCTTGCAGGCCGCCGAGATCGCGGCGAACGCTGGTGCATCGGTCGAAATCATGACGCCGGATCGCACCTTCTCACCCGATGTAATGGCGATGAATCTGGTGCCTTACATGCGCTCACTCCAGGACAAGGACGTGACCTTCACCGTCACGCGCCGTCTGATGGGTGTCGTGCGCAGCGGCAACAAGCTGACCGCGACGATTGGCACCGATTATAGCGATCATACCTTTGCGGTTGAGGTTGATCAGGTCGTCGTGAACTACGGCACCTTGCCGCTGGATGAATTGTATTTCGACCTTAAGCCCCACTCATCCAATGCGGGTGAAGTCGACTATGACGCGCTGCTTGCAGGCAATCCGCAAACCGCCAGGCGCAATGCGAACGGTACGTTTCAACTGTTCCGCATCGGCGATGCCGTATCGGCACGCAACACCCATGCGGCGATCTACGACGCCTTGCGTCTGGTAAAAGACATCTAGGATGCGCAGCAGCAAAACCATTCATGTCGTGTCCTGCCATGCCGAAGGCGAAGTGGGCGATGTCATCGTCGGCGGTGTCGCCCCGCCACCGGGCAAGACCCTGTGGGAGCAGCGGACATGGATTGCCAAAGATCAGACCTTGCGCAACTTCATGCTCAACGAGCCGCGCGGCGGTGTATTTCGCCACGTGAACCTGCTGGTGCCGCCGATCCATTCCGATGCCCAAATGGGCTGGATCATCATGGAGCCAGAGGACACGCCACCGATGTGATCCTCCCCACTGCACTGGTCCGGCCCTATAGTTAGGAATCGGAGGATCAGAGATGGGAATCAAGCGACACCAGCCGGAAGAGATTGTCACGAAGTTGCGGCAGGTTGAGGTGCTTTGCGGTCA
>JBBKXP010000497.1:0-3178 GCA_037969545.1 Paracoccaceae bacterium
CCATGCTGGCCGCGGCGCTGGTCCAGTTTCAACTTTCCGACGCCGACCCGACACACCGCCGCGCCGCGATGCTGGCGATCCAGCGAGACGCCGAGGCGGGACATCTGGTGGCGCTCGAGGCCGCGCTGGACGACGACATGCCGGACATTGCCGCCCTCAAGGCGCATCAGTTCACCTTTTTGACCGTCCGCTACGGCGCTCACGAGGCGACCCGCGTCGCCGCAATCAAATCCGTCGCGGGTAAGATTTCCGTCGATTTTCGCGTCACCTTGAACCCGCTGGTCGTCACCCGCCGCGCCGTGGTTGCGGGCGGCGCGCCCGAGGACGTGAACTTCGCCGCGATCGTTTATCCTGGCAGCGCGGCGCTGTCGCGTGACGACGCCTATGCGATGCTTTCCGCCGCCGGGCTCGCCCCGCCACGGATCAGTGCGGCGGACGTGCTGGCGACGTTGAACGCCAATATCGTCGATGGGCAGGTCGGTGGCATTGCCGTCGCCGCGCTGAACACCGACGCCAACCGGATCGCGGCCTACGAGGCGCTCGCGGCCACCGGCAAAGCCGCCGATTTCGTCACTGACGGCGAATTCGACGCGGCCCTTGCCGCCCACACATTCTAAGACGCCTACGCCGAACCCAACCCCGCCGTACCGACGCCGCCCGCGCCGCGCTGACCGCCATCAACCGCAATGTCGGACTGTTGCAGGTGGCCGACCTGATGCTGGACGGCCTGTCACTGGCGGCCATTTTCCCTCTCGCCGCGATCGGCCTTGCGATCACTTTTGGCGTCATGAGTGTCATCAACATGGCCCACGGCGAATTCATCACGATGAAGGCCTGTACCGCCTATGTCGTGCAACTGTTCGTGCCCGATTATACCCTGTCGATCCTGCTGGGCCTGCCGCTGGCCTTCATCGTGACCTTTGCGGCTGGCGTCGCGATGGAGCGTTTGGTGATCCGGTTCCTTTATACCCGCCCGCTTGAAACCCTGCTGGCGACCTTCGGCATCTCCATCGCGCTGCAACAGATCTTCAAGAACGTCTTCGGCACCCAGGCCCGCCCGCTGACCGCGCCCGGCTGGCTCGATGGCGCGTGGGTGCTGCACGACGTCGTCGGGATCAGCTATATCCGAATCGCGATCTTCGTCCTCGCCCTGCTGTTCCTCGGCGTCTTTCTGTTCATCATGAAACGCACCCGGCTGGGGCTGGAAACCCGCGCGGTGACGCAGAACCCGCGGATGGCCGCCGCGATGGGGATCAACCCGGACCGGGTGAACATGCTGACCTTCGGCCTCGGCTCCGGCATCGCTGGCATCGCGGGCGTCGCCATCGGGCTGTTCGCCAAAGTGACGTCGGAATTGGGCAGCGATTACATTTTGCAAAGTTTCATGACCGTGGTCGTCGGCGGCGTTGGCAACATCTTCGGGGCGCTGGCCGGGGCGACGATGGCGGGGTTCCCCCAAGCCGGGATCATCAACCCGGCCGAGGTGGCGCCCATCGGTTCGATCTACCTTGCCGTTTGGGTCGCCATCGGCGGGCGCGGGCGGCTTTACGGGGCCGTGATCGGCGCGGCCTTCGTGTCGATGGTGTCGAACTGGTTCACCAGCGGGCAGGTGCCGTCGGTGCCGCTGGGGTTCACCACGATCGTCTGGGTCGACCGGTGGCAGGTGGTTCTGGGCCTGTCGTTCGTGCTGGTGACGCTGTTCGCGCCCAAAGGCATCGGCGGGCTGTTCGATCTGCTGACGCATCGCGGCACACCGGACCGACACGGCGCCGACCTTGGCCCCGACAAGGGATCGTTGCAGGAACGCGAGGCGGTGCAATGAGGACCCTGATCGAGGTGTCGGGCGTCACCGTCACGTTCGACGGCTTTCGCGCCATCACCAACCTGTCGTTCCAGATCGGCACTTCGGAACTGCCGGCGATCATCGGGCCGAACGGGGCAGGCAAGACGACATATCATGGATATCGTCACGGGCAAGACCCGGCCCGACAGCGGCCGCGTCATCCGGGGCGAGAAATCCGTCAGCCTGCTGAAACTGTCCAAGGCCCAGATCGCCCGCGCCGGGGTGGGCCACAAGTTTCAGCGCCCGACGGTGTTCGAGGATCAGTCGGTGCAGGCCAACCTGCTGATGGTGCTGAAAAAACCGCGCGCGCCGCTGGCGGTGCTGTTGTTCCGGCCCGCCCGGGTCGATCTGGTCAAGGTCGCTGCCTTGGCGGCCCAAGTCGGCCTGACCGACCATTTGCCGCGCAAGGCGGGCGAGTTGAACCACGGGCAAAAGCAGTGGCTGGAAATCGGGATGCTGCTGGCGCGGGAACCCCGCCTGCTGCTGGTCGACGAACCTGCCGCCGGGATGACGCCACAGGAACGCGAAAAAGGCGACGGCGATCCTCGTCGCGGCCGCGAAAACCCGCGCCGTGGCCGTGGTGGAACACGATATGGAGGTAGTGCGGCGACTGAACTGCAAAGTGACCGTGCTGCACGAAGGCGCGGTGCTGGCCGAAGGATCGTTGGACCATATCACCAAAAATCAGGACGTCATTGATGTGTATCTGGGGCGATAACCCATACTTAAGGTGGATAACCTGACGCTACACTATGGCGGATCGCAGGTGCTGTATGACATTTCGCTGACGGCTGCGGTGGGGCAGGTGACCTGCGTCATGGGCACCAACGGCGTGGGCAAGAACAATCTGCTGAAAGCCATCGCCGGGGCGCATCCGGCGAGTGGCGGGCAAATCACGCTTGATGGCGCGGGCCCGCTGATGCGACTTCATCCCCCGCACGCCCGCGCCGGGATCGGCTATGTGCCACAGGGGCGCGACGTGTTTCCGCTCCTGACGGTGCGCGAAAACCTTGAAATCGAATTCGCTTGAATGCCCGCCGCCAACCCTAGGGTCCCCGACGACATCTATGACTTGTTCCCGGTGCTGAAAGACATGACCAACCGGCGCGGTGGCGACTTGTCTGGCGGTCAGCAACAGCAACTCGCCATCGCCTGCGCCCTGGTTACCCGACCCAAACTGCTGCTGTTGGACGAATCGACCGAAGGCATCCAGCCCAACATCATCCAGCAGATCGGCCGGGTGATCGCCGTGCTGCGCGACCGGGGCGACATGGCGATTGTACTGGTCGAACAGTATTTCGATTTCGACTGGGACCACGCCGATCAGTTCATTAT
>JBBKXP010000498.1:0-2876 GCA_037969545.1 Paracoccaceae bacterium
CGCGTGATGACGGCGGAACCGTCATCCCATTCTTCAACAACTTCGTCTATGCGCACCGCTCGAATGTAGGCGTTCCGGACGCGCTGGCGGCCAGTTGGGAATGCGATGGCGCCCGAGCGGCCAGCCGGTGGTGGTTCACTGGTTAAGCCAGCGGTTCGGATACTGTGAATATGCGTGTCCGGGTGAACCGGACGCGCATCCTTTGCCGCAACCGACAGGCAAACAAAAAACGCCGGCAGAATGAACCGGCGTAAGACGACAGGAGGGACGAAATGGGCGATATCCGGAGGCTCGTTGGAAAACGGCTTGGGTTGGGATTGCTGACGCTGCTTGTCGTTTCGATCCTTATCTTTTTTGCGGTTGAGCTGTTGCCGGGCGATATCGCTCAGGCGGTCCTCGGACAAAGCGCCACCGACGAAACGATTGCGGCACTTCGCGAAAAGCTGGGTCTCGACCGTCCGGCCCCTATCCGTTATCTTGTGTGGCTTGGTGGCGTTCTCAAAGGCGACTTCGGCGTCTCGCTGGTGACGGGCGAACGTGTGACCGCAGCAATTTCGGACCGGTTCGTCAACACCCTCTTTCTTGCGACCTACGCGGCCGCCATAGCGGTGCCATTCTCAATCGTGCTCGGCATCATCGTAGCACTTCTACGCAACTCAATTTTCGATCGGGTCGCCAACGTGCTGGCGCTAACCTCGATCTCTTCCCCGGAATTCTTTCTCGGATATGTCCTGATCCTCTTCTTCTCAGTCAAATGGCAGATGTTTCCCGCGATCGCGAGTTTGCGGGGGGATATGAGCTTTCCCGCCTTGTTGGAAAGAACATTCCTGCCAGCGCTTACCCTCGTCCTCGTCGTGACCGCGCACATGATGCGAATGACGCGTGCGGCGATCATCAACCTCCTGGCCTCGCCTTACATCGAGATGGCCAGACTAAAGGGAACGCCGCCCTGGAAGGTCATCGTTCGGCATGCATTGCCAAACGCATGGGCCCCGATAATCAATGTCGTCGCACTAAATCTGGCATATTTGATCACTGGCGTGGTTCTGGTCGAGGTGGTGTTCGTTTACCCGGGCATTGGGCAGCTACTTGTCGATGCAGTCGCAAAGCGTGACTTCCCGATCGTGCAGGCCTGTTGCCTCATTTTCGCGGCCACCTTCATCCTTCTCAACCTTGCGGCCGACGTGGGAGCAATTCTCACCAACCCCCGCCTCAGGCACCCGAAATAAGGAGGGCAAATCATGAGCGTCTTCGTCATTGGCTATTATGCCGCCCTCATCGGGGCCTCTTGCCTTGCTGCGTATTACAATCGCAGGGCAGTTTTCCTGCTCCTCTTTTCGCTGACCTTAGTATCCTTCGTTCTGGGCATCATCGGTGGAGTTTCCGCGCTGCGCTTTGTCGCAATCTCAGCCGGCGCTTTGGCGTTGGCAGCGGGCACGTCCTACGCTTTCCGGGAATTCCTGATAGCAATCACTTCCAAGAACCTGGCCAAAGAGCTGCGCACCGCGCCCTTGACCGCGGCATTCGGCATATTCGTGATCTTTACTTATGCCATTGCCGGCTTCTTTGCGCCTTGGATTGCACCCCACGGGGAGAGCGAGGTGATTGCATCAGCATTTGCGCCAGCCGATCCCAACATGATCCTCGGTTCCGATCAGCTTGGCCGCGACATGTTCAGCCGGATCATATACGGTGCACGGAACACGGTGGGTATTGCTCTTGTTGCAACGATCCTAGCCTTCCTTATGGGTGCGCTCGCGGGCCTGCTGGCGGCGACCAAAGGTGGCTGGTTCGATCAACTCATGGGGCGTTCGGCAGATGTCATCATGTCGGTGCCTTCACTGATCTTTGCGCTTCTTATCCTGTCGATCTTTGGCACCAGCCTAACAGTGATTGTCATCGTCGTCGCCGTTATCTATTCGCCTCGCGTGTTCCGTCTTACGCGCGCTGTCGCGGGCAACATCGTCGTCATGGATTTCATCGAGGCCGCGAAACTTCGAGGCGAGGGCGATTGGTACTTGATCCGCAAGGAGATTCTGCCCAACTCGACCGCGCCCCTTATTGCCGAATTCGGGCTGGAGTTCTGCTTCGTGTTCCTTCTGATCGCCGGCCTTTCATTCCTCGGCCTCGGCATCCAGCCGCCCCCCGCCGACTGGGGCTCGATGGTGCGCGAGAATGCGACACTGATTTCGTTCGGAGACATTACGCCTCTGATCCCGGCCGGGGCTATCGCGCTGCTTACTGTTTCGGTGAACTTCGTCGTCGATTGGATGTTGTTCCGGTCATCCGGCCTGAAGGAGATGTGAAATGCCGAAGAAAAAAGACGTCATTCTAAAAATCCGTGGGCTCAAGATCGAAGGCTACTCGGACGAGAAATGGGTCGAGATCATAAAAGGCATCGATCTAACACTGCACCGGGGCGAGGTCATGGGGCTCATCGGCGAATCCGGTGCCGGAAAATCCACGATTGGCGCCGGGGCGATGGGCTACGCCCGCGACGGCACCCGGATTTCAGCCGGCTCGATCGAGTTCGATGGAATGGAACTGACGACAGCCACTGAAGGCGAACGACGGGCGTTACGTGGCTCGCGCATCGCCTACGTGGCGCAGTCGGCGGCCGCCTCCTTTAACCCGTCGCACCGGATCATCGATCAGCACACTGAGGCGCCCATTCACTACCGTATCAAGAAGCGGCTTGAGGCGCAGGAAGACGCGATGGAGCTTTATGAGCGCCTGCGCCTTCCCAACCCGACCGAAATCGGCTTTCGCTATCCGCACCAGGTTTCCGGCGGACAGCTTCAGCGGGCGATGACGGCGATGGCAATGTCTTGCCGTCCGGACCTCATCATCTTCGACGAGCCGACCACAGCGCTTGA
>JBBKXP010000499.1:0-5136 GCA_037969545.1 Paracoccaceae bacterium
GGCGTCAGCGCAAAGCCCTGCCAAAAAACGGTTGCCGGTTTTAACGTCACCAGCGGGCACCGCAAATTGGGGCAATTCGGTTCAACAAACCTGGAAACGAAATTGCAAATAAACATTTCAGATAAATCAATAAATTCGCGTTCCTGGTTAATTCCCCTCGGCGTGATGATCTGCCTTTTGTTGGCAGCGTTCATTGCGGCCCAACTTGCGGCGGGCGCAGGGATTTCGGGCCTGCATCGTCTTGAGCCAACTGCGACTTCAAATCCGCCTGCCGATCTGTATCCGGAAAATTCCGTCGTATATTATCAGACGTTGTTCACGGCGTGGGCGACCATGGTCTTGTTGATCCCAGCTCTCTCGATCTTCTGGTTTCGCAAGCGCTCCGGACGGGCGGCAGAGCAGTGGTTACTGTTCTGGACGGTAAGCTACTTTGCCTTTTTGATCCACATTTTCTGGGCTATATTCATCTATTTCGAAGCTGATTTCAAATGGATGATCAACACACCTCGGGTTAGCGCCTTTTGGCCGGACTTATTTGTCAGCGCCTGGTGGGGGGTGGATGTCCTGCTGGCATGGATCAGGGCAGAAGAACGCTGGGTAAGAATTCAAAGGGTCGCGGTCCACGTGATTGTCTTTGCCTTTTTTGTTGTCGCGTCTGTGTACGAGGGCGCGTTTGTCATGTCGAAAGTTCTGGGACTTGCACTTGCATATTCGGTGGCCGTAGCTGCAATCGTGGCCATTGTGCAGCAGCGCTTTGCCAAAGCCCCGCAATAGCCATGTGGTCTGGCTTTGTCGGCATGTAAGGCAACTGCATACGCCACAATCCGACTGCGCGCTCCATTGGCGTTTCACTCGGATGCCGAAACCCCTTTGCTGGCGAAAGCCGGGTCGTCGTTGGCACCTGGCCTTGGTTTCCAATCCAGGGAATAATACTCGCCGCGCTCACGCGCCCAAGGGTCGAAGGCGTTAACTACGTTCTTCAACTCCGGTTCAAGTTCCGGCATGGCCCGCAGCAATATCCGTTTCAGTGGCGACACTTGTTGGGTGTGCCCGTTCGGCGTACCCGGTTCCCACTGCTCGCCGGTCGGGCCGTTGTTGGTAACCCATTCGATTCCCAGATCGGTGTAGAATTCGGGCCGGAAGCTTGAGGTAAAGAACCGGTCGCTGAACAGCCGCCGCGACGCGTTCAAAATGAAGATTTGAAACTGCGTCTCCGAGATCGCATAGCCGTGCGGCCGTGTTGTTTCGGCATGAAATCCAACCACAAGGTCGAGATCCTCGATATTGTCGACCGCGCTGCCGTCGGGATGGCCGAGGCAGTCGTTGATCGTTTCGCCGGATTTGGTCAGCTGGGCATTAGTGATGATCTTCGAAGCGTCGCAGATATGGATGCCGTATACCTCTCTCAACAATTCGACCAGATTGGCCTGCCGGGTGCGCTCGGCGGAATCAGGAGCCAGTCTCTGATCAATAAAATCATCAAAGCCGGTCAGTTGTTGTAGACCGATCTGCCGCCGGAACTCGTTGAACTTGGGGGTGCCGCGCTCTCTGTCACGGATTATGTCAAGGGCCATGACGTCAATGGTTGTATCGAGGCGAGGACGCAAGTCAAGATTTTGCAGAAACTGGGGATGATTTTGCAGCACCAGAAGCCCAAGTCGCTGACGGCCCATGGTCAGGGCCACGTTCGGCAGTCCACGCCGGTGAATTTGGTCGGTGGCCCCACCGCGAAACGTTTCGATTACCGGTAGGAACTCTTGGATCGTGTTCGGATTGTCGTCTAGGTTGCGATATTCCAACATATCGGGAACCAGGGCGTGCAAACGGTAGACCGAAGGAAACCCTTCGGGAAAGTTGAACGGCGATCCGAAATGGTTGGTGCCGCCATTCACGTCGTCAGGGTTGGCGATTGACCAGCGGTCCCAGGACAGCCAGTCCGGAAGATAGGGTGGAAACTTGCGGCTGCTGCCCCGTCCGACAATGCCCGAACCGGCCGCGAAGGCAGAATACAGCTGGTTCGACCACGCTGGATCGGACGACTCGCTTAGGCGTTTGACCAGTCGGTCGCTGACTTCGGCGACCAGCGGAAATTCGTCGAACAGGCCCGACCAGTTCGAATTCATCCCTTCGTTCAGCGGCTCATTGTACAAGAGCTGGGTTGTCCATTCGATGGTGTGAATCTTGGCGATCTCGGCGGCAATGATCAGCCGGGCCAACGCGAACAATTCGTCGTCGCTGATCGCATCGTAGGGGATCGCCTTATCCGGTGTCTGCGGATTGCGCAGGCCGGAATCAAGGCCGGGTTTGGCTGCGGCCAGTCGACGGAATTCATCGACAATTGCGTTGTGCTCGCGCGCGAACAGATTGTGATAGAAGCTCAGACCAAGTGACCAGTTGTCGGGAAACGCCACCGCCTCCTGTCCGGTCCATTCGGGCTGCATCGGTTCGCAGTTCGCTGCGGCTCCGGCGTCCGGGCAATCGCCCTTGAATACAGGCAGATAGCGTTGTGCGGAGGAATCTGCCAACAAAAGCAACTTGGCCCGATCCTGCGGGTCGCGCGAAACCCGGCGCTGCGAAGTCTCGTTCCAGCCATATATTTGCGATGCGTCCCACCAGGCGGTTACTGTGTTGGCGCTGGTTCTTGGCGCGCGCTCCAACCGCTGGACACCGTTAAGCGGGAATGTCCCAGGTGTGGAGGTATCGACGAAAAGTGCTGCCTCCATCTTGTCGCCGGGGCGGCAGCCGTAGGCCGAAGCGGGATCGGTCGCGCCATCCAAGGCACCCGTCGCCGAGCAGCCGAGGTCGGTCATGATATGGGTCTGGTCGTTGCGCGCCTCGTTGAGATGCGAGAACCAGTCATGCGTCATGAACTGAATCCAAAATGCCGCCATCACATTGAAAAAGGGCGCTTTCTGATAGGAACAATCGGCATCCTGAGAGCCAGGCACACCAAGTCCATGATTGCAGTCTGGCGTCGCTGACTGATCGCGGGTGAACAGGCGCCGACTGATCACCTGCGGGTCCGGTTTCAGCAGCCCAATCCGATCGCCGTGCCGGTTTCGCACCAGCTCACTAAGACCCAGATCGGGGAATGTCGCCTCGAAGGCCACGTTGCGGGTAAAAAGCTGGCCGGCCGCCCCCATGGCAGGGTTTCGGATATCGTTGCAGATACCGGTCAAGGTGCGGAACCGGATCAGATCGCCCTGGCAAAGCTGACGTCCCGCCGCATCCCTGCCAATCCCGGCAAAATGCGGATCGGTTTCCGGCAGCTGCATTTCAGGCCACACCCTGAGTGTCGGTCCGGCAGGATCCATGGCCAGAGTTTTGTAGGTCATGTTGTCGAACAGATTGAACTTGATCAGTTCCATCCGCTGAATTTCAAGGTCCATCAGCGCCCCGTCGATGCCGCGCTTGCTGCGGTTGAAGATGTGCGAGGCCAGCGTGAACCTGCCGGACTGGGACGACAGATCGCCCGCGCCCCAATAGTTGCCCCAGTCGACCCAGGGTGTGGAGCCTTGCGTTAGGGCGAGCGAGCCGCCGCGGCACTCCAGCTTGGCAAGGCTTACCTTTCCAAGAAACCGCCGGTTCTGCTCTACGGCGACGATCGGCAGGCCCTCTTCGACCATCTCGGCACAGGCCCGGGCAATCGCCGCATCGTCCTCTTTGGTAGACTGTAGATTGAGCCAAACAAACCCGGTTCCGGCACCCGCAATCAGCACAAACACGCCGGCAATCACCGTCAACCTGCTGAAACGCCTTGGTTTCGCGGAGTTGGGCATGATCGGCTCCTGAGCAAGATCTTGCTGGATGGTACCAGAAGACAGATCCAGCGCGTCCAACAATTTTTCGCGAAAGTGCGGGTTTATGGTTTATGGTCCGACGTGCATCGATTCCATGCCGCTCGACTTGGATGCGGGTTGGGCTCACAGGAGCGGCGTGATTGTAACGTTTGCCGATGGCGAAACCAGATGGCCGGAAATCTGCGGTTGGTTCGGAAATTCTGGGACCATCTATGCTGAAATTGGAGGCAGGCCGAACCTGGGATCGGAACTGCGACAAAGCTGACGATTGAGCATTTCTGTTGGGTAAACAACAAGATACGTTGAGGGGAACCGAGATGCCTAATGCCGCTACAGTAGAAAATAGCAACTTTTGGTTCGTTGGAGCCGCATTGTTTTTCGCAGCCTGTTGCGGCAGTTCATCTGCCCTGGCACAGGATGGTGCAAACTCGTGCCCTGTGGATGGATGCTTCGTTACCATCGAGGCCGTAGAGACTGACGGTGACGAGCTCAAACTTACTTTCGACGCGAATTTCGAACCCAACATGTCGAAAAACCACATCCATGTGTGGTGGGGCGAAAACTATGGCGTAAAGCAGGTCTCCGCAAATGCCGAGGGCGTTTACAGCGTGGAACAGGGTGTCTGGTACCCGACCGATGACTATCCGACCTATTCGACGGGCGGGGTTATTTCGGTGGCCGAACGGGGCGATGCGGTTACGCTGTGCGTAACCGCCTCTGACCGCAACCACGATATTCTGGACCCAGAAATTTTTGAATGCCGTGCTGTTTCCGAATTACTGCCCTAGCGCCGTTCAAGAATGGCAGGCTGCGGTAGGCGGTAGTTCTTCCGCCGGGACCGGATCGCCGGGGCGCTTTCGATTCAGCAGCCCGTTTCCGCAGTTCGAGGCCATGCCTTGACGGCGGTATTCATCAGCCACGCGTCTGCAGATGCAGAACATGCCACGATAGTCAAGAAATGGCTGAAAGAACAGGGCCTTGAGAATGTATTTCTCGATCTCGACAAGGTCGGCGGTATTGGCGCCGGGGAAAACTGGGAACGACGGCTCTACGAAGAAGTTGCCCGGTGTCACGCGGTCATCCTGATCGTAACGTCCGACTGGCTGAATTCGAAATGGTGTTTCGCTGAATTCAGCATGGCGCGTTCGCTTGGCAAGGTGATCTTCCCGATCTTGCGGGGTGGCGAAGATATTGCCGTGATCGGTCCCGAATTGGGCAGTATCCAGGCAGAGCGCTGGAATGAAGAGGGAAAATCGCATCTCGCCGAGCGGCTGAACAGCGTCGCGCATGAGATCGCGCGGGGGCATCGGTATTCGCCGGAGCGCCCGCCCTATCC